>JAMOTX010000125.1 GCA_027062145.1 Candidatus Altimarinota bacterium
TAAACTTTAAATAAATCTTTAGCATCTACAACTTCTTTTAATCCTAAAGCAGGATTATTTTCACATTCTTTATAAAAAGCTTCAAATTCAGCTCAAAAATGATCTTGTAATTTTTTACCAGTATTATCAGTAATTTCTTTTGGATCAAATAATGTCCACTTACCTCCTTCAGCAACTCTTTCCATAAATAAATCTGGAAAAGTAACAGCTGGAAATATATCAAATGATTTTCATCTAATATCTCATGTTTCAGTTTGTAGATCCAAAAATCCATAAATATCTCTATGAAAACAATCTAAAGTAACTGAAATAGCTCATGCTCTAGCTCAAAGTTGATTAACTGCAATAGCTGTATCATTTATTACTTTAATCCAAGGATTTACTCAACCTGCTGCCCCTTTTACACCTCTAATATAACCTCATTTTGATCTAATATTACCAAGATATACTCATATACCTCAACCATATTTAGAAACCTGAGCCATATTTTCAATACTATGATAAATAGCTCTTAAATCATCATCTACATTAAATTTAAAACAACTAGATAATTGATGAAAATTTGTTCTAGCATTTAATAAAGTAGGAGTTGGTAATGAAATTTTCCCAGTAGAACAGTAATCATATATTTTTTTAGCCATTGGTAATCTGTCTTCTTTTTTTTCTGGCATAGCAAGGAATAAAGCTACACTCATATACATTTCTTGAGGTAATTCTTTTATTACTTTATTTGGATTTAAAAGATATCTTTTTCTATACATCATCATAGTTGTATAGTTGTAATCGAAATCGTTTTCTTTTTTAAGATATTCTCATGCTTCTATAATATCATCTTCTGAATAATAATCATAAAAATCTTTAGAATATAATCCATTTTCTATATATTCGTCAAATAATTTTTTATAATGTTTAGCTTCATAGATTTTTTTAATATCCATTCCTCTATTATTTGAAGCTTCTTTATATAAGTCAATTAATGCAAGTCTACCTGCTATAAACTGCCAAGAAGTATTTTCTACAGAAATCAAGTCAATAGCTGATTTAATAAGCATTTTAGTAATATCTGAAGTTTTCATTCATTCTACTATATATTTTTTAAGACTATCCGCAATTTCTTCAAATTTACACTTTCTAGCTAATCAGTAAGAAACGATTTTATATGTTTTTCTTATTTTTTCTATATCAAAATTTTCTTTTTCTCAAGTTGTTTTTAATATTTTAAATGTTTTTTGTTCTAATTTCTTTTCTACTTTTTCTTGTGCTTTTTCTCTTTTTTTAATCATATCATTTCTATATATGATGAAATGTTTCATCACATCAAAATGACCAGATTCCATTAATTCTCTTTCAACTTGATCTTGTATCATTTCAATTGTTACAAATTCAGTTCATTCAGAACTAACTAAAAATTCTTTTAAATTTTCAATTACTCTATCAGTTACTTCTTCAACAAGTAATAAATCTACTCTTCATACAGATTCAGTAGCTTTTTCTATAACTCTTTCTATTCTAGTTCTATCAAAATTTACTAAATCTCATTCTCTTGTTTTAATAACTTTTAGTTTCATGTACTTTTTCTAATTCAAATAAATTACTAACATAAATTTATGTATTTTTTAGATTTTTGCTATAATTTTTAGAACAGTCTTGTTAAAAAAAATTTTTTCATTGTGAAAAACTAACTTTTCTCTTTTATATAGTAATCTTTTTTATTTTTTTTATTAAATTAAAAAATAAAAAAGACAATAATCAATATATTATACTTTTTAACAAAAAATGTTAAAAAGTTATAATAAAATCATCACATAATATTTTTAAGAAATAAAAGACCTTTAAGCTAATTAAAAGTCTTTTATTTTATTCTGGCTTATCTAACTGTATTATGTTTATAATCAAATAAATGTAGTTAAAAACATAAAGGCTGCAAATCATGCTACAGATGCATTAGCAGCATGTGATTCCATCTTAAATATAGTTAAAAATAATACATAAGAAGTAATAAGTAAAACAAAGAGAAGAATAAATCATGTAAATCATAAAACTCCCATAATCACTGAAATAATAAATAAAATAGCAGTAGATTTTATTCAATTAATAATTTCTCAATTTCAAAAAATAAAAGTAATAATTAACATAGATACTAATATTTTTATAAAGTACAAAATAAAAAACATAAATATTTTTTTAAAAAATTATTATTATTATTATTATTATTATTATTATTATTATTATTATTATTATTGCAAATAATTTTACTCTGGCTTATCTAACTGAACTAAATTTTGTTCATCATTACTTGTTTGTCATGTAATTTTAACTACATCCTTTTCAATAAGATTAAATTTTTTATAAGCAGTATTATAATGATTTACAGTTACTCAAAGAGTATTTCATAATTTTTCTAAATACTCTTCATAAGCAGTTAAATGCTTTCCTAATTTTTCAACTTGTTTTTGTATATCTTTTGCTGATTCTTCTATCTGCAAAGCTCTAAGTCATTGTAATACAGTTTGTAGATATGCATAAAAACTAGTAGGACTCACTATTATAACTTTCTTTTCTTTAAAAGCATATTCAACTAAATCAACCGTATTTACCTTTAAAGTTCAAACTTTATTTACTAATAAATCATAATATATTCATTCACTTGGTATAAACATAAAAGCAAAATCCATTGTTCCTTCCTCAGGTCTAATGTATTTACTTGTTTCATCAATTCTTTTCTTTAAATCGTTTCTAAATTCTTTTACTAAAATCTCTTTTTGAACTATCTCTTTTTCTGAAATGATTCTATTATAATTTTCAAGTGAAAATTTTGAATCAATAGGTATTATTTTTTCTTTAACAAATATTACTCAATCAACAATTTCTCCATTTTCAAAAGTATATTGAAGTTTATAATTATCTGGTGGCAAAATATTTTTAAGAACATTTTCTAAAAAATATTCTCATAAAATACCTCTTTGTTTAGGACTTTTTAAAATACTTTCAAGTCATTCAAGCTGACCTCAAATATCTTTTATTTGCTTATTAGTTTCTTCTAAACTTGTAAGTTTTTTAGTAATTTCTTCTATTTGTTTATTAGCATCCTGACTTATCTTAGAATTAACATCAAAATTTTTCTGAGTATTTCTATTTCATTCAGACAATTTATAATCAATATTTTTATTAAGATTAATTATTTGATTCTGTATCATTTGTAAAGAACTATTATCAGTTTTAGAATCTTTTTTTAATAATAAATACATTATTATCAATAATAAAACTGAAACTAATATAATTAAACCAACTTCTAAATTCATAATTTATTTATTAATTACTAACTTAATTCTTTAATTACATGAGGAATTATATTTCATGCATTATTTATTCATTCAGGTAATTCAGATAAAATCTTATCTATATCACGAGGATTATAACCCATATTTGTAAGAGTAGATTTAATAGATGTATGTAAATCTCCTGAAATAGTATTAGCTTTTTTAATAGTGTCTTGATTTTTTAAATATATTCCAAAGTCTTTATCTCTTAACTCTATAATTATTTTTTCAGCCATTTTTTTACCAATTCACTTTATTGCTTCGATAGTTTTATTATCTTCAGATTGTATAGCTATCACTAATCTTTCAATTCATAAAGATAATATTTGCATAGCTACCTTTCATCATACTCATGATATTTTAATAAGCTCTGTAAATACTTTTTTTTCTTCATAATCAACAAAACCAAAAAGACTCTGATTCCCTTCTGTTATATGATGATAAACATATATTCACACTTCTGAATCAAGGGATAATTTAGAATAAGTAAGCTCATTTATCCCCACACTATATCATACTCCTCCCGAAGTTAAAATAGTAGCAGAAAGAAAATCAAGCTCTATTATTTGTCATTTTAAATAAGAAATCATAAATATTATTTTAAAATAAAATTATTATATACTCAAATTATATACAAATTATAATCAAATACAAAATATTTTTAAAAATTCTCTTTTTACAAAATAATCTTTTTGAATATAATCCATCTGTTTTAATTGATGAAATATAATAAAAATGATAGAAAAAATAATAAAATCAATTTTTGGTGATCCTAGTGAAAAAAAAGTAAAAGAAATAAGTAAACTTGTAGAAAAAATTAAAGAATTTGAAAAAACTCAAGAAAATTACAGCTTAGAAGATGTTCAAAATAAAACGTCTGAATTCAAGGTTATGTTTGAATGACTAAACTTTAAAAATGAAGTTGATTCAGAAAAAATCAAAGAAATATTAAATAATATAAAATTAGAAGCTTTTGCTTTAGTTAAAACAGCTTGTAAATTAATAAATAATAAAGAATTTACTCTTTCAGATTGAAAAACTATCACATGGAATATGATTCCTTATGATGTTCAACTTATCTGAGGTTTAGCTATTCATGAATGAAATATTGCTGAAATGAAAACATGAGAATGAAAAACTCTTGTTGCTACTCTTCCAGCATATTTAAATGCACTTACTTGAAATACCGTTCAAATAGTTACGGTTAATGATTATTTAGCAACTAGAGATAGTGCTGAAATGTCAGTTTTATATACTGCTTTATGATTAAAAACATGAGTAATATATAATTCTCAAAATAAAGAAGAAAAAAAATGAGCATACAACTGTGATGTAGTTTATGCTACTAATAATGAGCTTGGATTCGATTATCTAAGAGATAATATGGTAATTAGAAAAGAAGATAAAGTTCAGTCTCCTCTATTTTTTGCTATTATTGATGAAGTTGATTCTATTTTAATAGATGAAGCTAGAACTCCTCTTATTATCTCTATGCCAGATAATGAGCCAACTAGTAAATATGTAAAATTTTCTGCACTTGCTAAACAATTAAAAAATACAGAACATTATAAAGTAGATGAAAAACAAAAATCTGCTACTTTAACCGAAGATTGAATAAAAAAAATTGAAGAACTACTACACGTTGAAAATATCTATGTTTCAGCTCATTACAATGATTTACATCACGTAGAAAATGCATTAAAAGCAATGGCTGCATTTAATATAGATAAAGATTATTTAGTTAGAAATGGTGAAGTAATGATTATTGATGAACATACTTGAAGAGTATTAGCATGAAGAAGATATTCTGAATGACTTCACCAAGCATTAGAAGCAAAAGAGTGAGTTGAAATACAACAAGAATCTAAAACATTAGCATCTATTACATTTCAAAATTATTTTAGAATGTATTGGAAACTAGCATGAATGACAGGTACTGCAGCAACTGAAGCTGAAGAATTCTATAAAGTATATTCACTAGATACTCTTCCTATTCCTACAAATAAACCTCTTATTAGAGATGATAGATCAGATTTATTATTCAAAAATGAAAAAGGTAAATTTGATTATGTAATCAAATTAATTAAAGAAATGCATCAAACTGGTCAACCAATATTAGTTGGTACTGTATCAGTTGAAAAATCTGAATATTTAAGTGATAGACTTAAAAAAGAATGAGTTAAACATAATGTTTTAAATGCAAAACATCATGAGTCTGAGGCTGAAACTGTTGCTAATGCAGGTCAAAAATGAGCAATTACAATTGCAACAAATATGGCTTGAAGAGGTACTGATATTAAACTTTGAGAATGAGTTCAAGATCTAGGATGACTAATTATTCTATGAACTGAAAAACATGAAACTAGAAGAATTGATAATCAATTAAGATGAAGAGCAGGTAGACAATGAGATCCTTGAATTACTCAATATCTTATATCTCCAAATGATGATATAATGAGAATATTTGGTTGAGATAAACTTTTTTCAGTATTTAATAGCTGAATGTTTGCTTCCCTTCCAGATGATGAACCTCTTGCTCAAAGTGGCATGCTTACAAATAAAGTTACATGAGTACAAAAACAAGTTGAATGACATAATTTTGATGCTAGAAAACATGTACTTGAATATGATGATGTTATAAATCAACATAGAACTATTATTTATAATAAAAGAAATAAGATACTTGATGCTGAGAATATTGATGACGATATTCAAGATATGGTAACTAATCAAATCAAAAAAATTGTTTTAGCTGAAATAGGTAAAGTAAAAGAAGATGAAAAAATCAATAAAAAAGAAATAATAAAAAAAGTTAATGAATTTTTATGAGTATTAGCAATTGATGACGCAATTGAAATAGATGATATTTTATGAATGAAAGACCCTAAAACTATAGCTGAATATATCGCTAATATTTGAGTTGATGAATTAAATAAACTTAAAGAAAAAGTTAAAGATATAGATGCTTATTATGATTTAGAAAGAAGAATAGTACTTCAATCAATAGATAATTTATGGATGAGACATATTGATGCTATGAGTAGACTTAGAGAAGAAGTAGCATTTGAATGATATGCACAAAGACAACCTCTTGTTGTATATAAAGAAAAAGCTTATGAAAAGTTTATTACTTTAATGGATGAATTAGAATACAAAACTGTAAAATCTATGTTTTCTATAAATCAAGTTGAAGAAGTAAAACAAGTTGAAATAAATACTAAAGATATGGATTTCAATAATGTATCATTACAAGATTCAACTAAGATTAAAAAAGAAAATTCCAAAGTAAAAAATAATTCAAATCCACTTTTTACAAATCCAAACCAATCTCCAAAATCTAGTTCTAAAAAAACTAAAATAAGAGTATAATAAAAAGCTTAGTCTAACTTAGACTAAGCTTTTTTTATTCGTCAATGTTAATTATTAGATATTTATTACTTTATATGTTAAAATAATATAAATAATTATTAACACATACTAATCATGTTTGATCCATCAAAATTAGACCTAGATTTAGACAATACTGAAGAAAATAACTCTAAAAAAGAAATAGAGAAAAAAACTGTAGAAAAATCTGAAAATGAAAATAATGCCAAAACTACCGAAGTTTCTGGTAATTTAAATGATTCTATAGAAAAAACTTTAGAAAATGATTCTGTATTAGAAGATTTTGAAAATCCAATATTAGAAGATAGTGAATATAAAAAAGAACAATATGCATCTAAAGTAGAAAAAGTAATAAAATCAGAAAAAGAAATTTGAAGAACAGATTATGAACAATCAATTATAAAACAAAAAGAAATTGAAGAAAAAGAAAAACAAGATAAAGAAAAAGAAAACTGAGTAACAAATGAAAAAATAATATTTGATATAAATATAACATCAGTAGATATATTATTAGCAATATTAGTAGATAAGGATTATGACTTTGCTACTTTTGAACCTATGGACATAGATAGTGCCGTTAAAATCACATTTAGAAAAGATAAAATAATAAAAGAAGTAAGATATATTAAATATCCTATTTACTCTAATATTCTTATTTGAGCTAAAATATTAACTAAATTAACAGTTGAGGAAATAACAAATGAACAAGAATGATCTGGTGAAAAAATAATTAGAAACAAAAATCATAAAATATTAACTAAAGTTATTCCAGGTGATTTATGAGCAAAATTATTTATTAAAGCTACATATTTAGAAAAGAAAATACAAAAAAAAGAAGTTACAAAAACTTCTATGAGCCAAGTTTTAACATTTTTATGAATAATCCTATTTATCGCACTTATTATATGATGAGGTTTTATAGGTTTTATAGTTTTAAACGCTAAAACAATTGAAGATGTAAAATTCTTTTACTCTTTAGGTATAAACTTAAATGAAATAAACGCATTTTTATTAACATCAATATCTATTATATTTTCTATATTAATTTTTATAGAAACTATATTTCTTATAATGTATTTATTTAAATTTTCACTTACAAAGAAACAATTTAAACAAAAAAAGATTAGATATTGAATTATAGCTACAGTTATATTAATCTTAACTTTTTCAACATGATCTATATGGATGATAATAGATCAAAAAATAAGATCATTGCCAAATTGGCAAGAATTAGCATATTGAGATGTTGTATTACTTGATAATTCAAAATTATTAAGTGAATCTTTCGATTATAAATGAGCAATATTAGATGATACCTCAAATGTAATTTGACCAGTAGAAATTAAATTTGATCTTACTAATTATGCCTCTGATCAAAAACAAAAATGATTTAATATTCAAAAATATAATTGGAGTTTTTGAGATTGAGAAAAATCTGAAAGTCCAATTCCAACAGTTATTCATAATTTTGATCAAAAAGGTAACCATAAATTAGGCTTAACTTTAGAGTGAGTTGATATTCAATGAAAAGTTGTAATTAAAGAAATGGATAGTCTACCTAATGTAAATTTATCGTATATTGTAGATATAAATGAAAAAAAATTAAATAATTGATGAAAATTAGTTGATTTTAATGCATCTTCACTTAAAGAACTGGGTAAAATAGAATGATTTAAATAAACCTGTATGGACTTGAGATGTATTTAGAATATGAACACCAATTTTTGAAGAAAAATTAGTTTGAATGTATATTAAAAGAAATGATAAAAAATCTGATAAATTAGATAAATTATTCATTATAAAATGAGAAGAAAAGAATGAATTAATGTGAGAAATTAAATATACAAGATGATTAGTTAATGATTTAGCATTTGAATTAAAGTTAGTCGATCTTAAAAATGCATTCTGAAATTGATATATTGATGAATACAAATGGTCTATTTGAGATAAAGAGTTTACTAGAAAATGAGATGTAACTAATCCTGAGAAAGCTAGTATTATAAACTATACTTTTAAAGAATATTGAGATCATAAAGTTACAGTAATAATAAAAGATTCAGCTTGAGAGACAAAGAAAATTACTACGACAATTAAAGTTACTAAAGATTTAAAATTGTCTAGACCTCTAAGGATATATAATGATTGAGAATTATTAAAAAATGTAGATTATGATTGATGATTAAATGAATATTATATTAATGAAATAGGTACACCAACTATAATAAAATTAGATGCTAGATTTATTAAAGCAAATAATACACTTTATACACTTAAAAAAGTTGATTGGGATTATAATTCTGATTGAGATATTGATGAATCAACTAAGCAATGAACATATAATATAGCTGTTGAATGAAATCATACAATTACAGCATTATATCATTTTGCTCATAGAAAAATTGAATGAGATGAAATCACCTTAAAAGAACAAATTTTTATAGAGTGAATAAGAAAAGATGCAATTATTGATTTTAAAATAAATAAAACTAGTGATTATGTCCCTGTTATTGTATGATTTGATGCATCAACAAGTCAGGTTAAAAATGAAAATATAGAAAAATTTATATGGGATTATGATGATTGAATAGTTGAAGAAAGAGATTCAATTGTACAATGACATAGATATACTACCCCTGGGAATTATAAAGTAAAAGTAAAGGTAATAACTAGTAGCTGAAAAGAATATTTTGCTAGTAAAAATCTTATACTTAAACCTAAACCTCAAAGTGTAAAAATCAAAACTAGTATGAAATTAGCACCTAGTGGGCAATGAATTGATTTTTCTTCAGAAGATTCTGAATGACAAATAATATGATACTTTTGGGATTTTTGAGATTGAAATATATCTACAGATGCAAACCCTACTCATTCATATAAAAAAGAATGAAAATATGAAGTTTCTCTTAAACTAGACTATACTAATAAAAATATTTTAGAAGATATTATTCATATAGTAATTAAAAATGAAGAATAAAAAAAGAACTAATAATTAATTATTAGTTCTTTTTTTATTCAATTAAATCAACTTGCATCTAAATTAAAATTTAAAACTTTAGCTAAAGTTAATGATAATATTTTTTCATTCCTAATACAATCTCATAAAAATATTTTCACATCTTCATTATAATTAGATATATGTATTCAAGCTATTACCCCTCTATTAATTCATTTAAACATAGCTTTTACTTGTCATGACTCACGTATTGGTGGATTGAAAAATATTTTTTTTCTTTGAGCTTTATAATCAGATCACTTCCAAATAATATTTTCTATTTTTACTGAAACTGTAACTAATGGTATAGAAAAATCTGGATCAAAACAATTTATATCTTCTCTCATAAATCATAAAGAAGTATAATATTTTTCTAATATTTTTATTTCATCATTTAACGTTACTCAAACAATATGGATTTTTTTATTATTTTTTATAGCATCGTCAAATAATGTTTTAAAAATATCTAATTCATCTTCTGGAGAATAAATATTTGAGTACATTGCAGGTTTTTCATTTACTTTTTCAAGTATTTCTAAATTTTTTCTTCCCTCTAATAAATCAGATAAATGAATTATTTCTACTTCTGATTTATCATTATTAACTTCTAAATAATCAAATAAAAATTTATTATCAAATAAATCAGTATTTTCTATATTTAATATTTTATCTTTATATATTTTTTTCATTTTTTATATTATTTAACTTTATTAAACATAATATTAAAAATAATAAATAAATATTATATGAGCGGTAATAAATATCAATTTATAATCTAAATATTTGAACCGTTTTCATAGAATATTAATTTATTTAATTATTTTTTAATAAACTATTTATATTTCTCTGGATAAGTATCACTATATATACAACCACAATAATTTTGTCTATATATTTTATGTTTTTTTGTATATTCTACACTTCTTTCAAATCATTTATTTTTTCTGAAAGCAATTTTTAGAAATTCAAGTTTATGCTTTAGATCATATTTATCCCCTATTTTAAACATTTTTTCTAAATCTTTATGAGGAGAAATATTTAAAGTAGTTGTCCATTCTATTATTCATAATTCTTCAGCTAACTCAGCTGTTTTTTTCATTCTCATATCATAACAATTTGTACATTTATCTCATCTTTCAGGTGTATTTTCAAGTCATTTAATTTCCTTCATAAAATTATCAACATCGTATGGTCATTCTATGTATGGAACATCTTCTATTTCACAAACTTTTTTAAAATGTTTTAATCTTTTATTATATTCTATTTTTGGTTGAATATTTGGATCATACCAAAAGCAAGTAATATCATATTTTTCTTTTAAATCCATTATGGGCACCGTTGCATCTGGTCCACAACAAATATGTAATAAAAGTTTTGGTTTTGCATCTAATATTTTTTTAACTGGCTTATATGACAGTCTATGAATTCAAGTAATTTTATCTTTTCAAGTTAAATATTCTCTATGTTTTTTTGTACCATATCATTTGTGATTTTCAATTCATAATTCAGGATATAATTCCGAATAAGTATTCATTAACTTATCTCTAAATACTTTAGCAATAATTGAAGCAGCTCATATTTCAAGTACTTTTCAATCTCAACCAACTATAAAAAGTGGTTGTTTTTCTAATTCATCAAATTCATAATTATCATTTCAATCAATTACAACACTATTTATTTTATTATTATCTATTTTCCTTAAAAGCTCAACTAAAGCTCTTCTCATAGCTTCTCTATTTGCTTGTCTTATATTGATATCATCAATAATATAATTATCAACAACTCAAACTCCAAAAAATACTTTTGGATTATCTCACAAAGATAATTTTATTAATTCTTTATATAATTCATCTCTTTTTTTCTCACTCAATTTTTTAGAGTCATTTATTTTATTCAATAATTCCTTATTTGGTTTATTGTCAGGATCAAAACATAAAGCACATGCAACAACACTTCATAACCAAGGTCATCTTCACGCTTCATCTATTCAAATTTTTATTTTACTACTCATTTTGACTTTTAAAATTATTATTCCCGTATATAATAATAACAACTTAAAAATAAACAATAAAAAAGAAAAATGGAATATAAAATATTTGGTTGTAAAGTAAATAAATATTATACAGATAAATGGTTAAATTCAGATCAATTAGAATGAAAAAATGGTATTTTTATTGCAAGTTGCGTAGTAACAGATAATGCAAAAAGAAAATGGATTAAATTTGTTAAAGAAACAGCTAAAAATATAAAATGATGAGAAAAAATTTTTATAAGTTGATGCTGAGCATTTAAAGATGGTAAAGCACAATCAGATTTCTTTGATCTATATACTGATTTAGAATACTTAAAAAATATTATAGAAATTTTAGATGAAGATCCAGATTTAAATAAATCTAATAATAGAATAACTATATCAGATAAAATAAAAAAAATACCTCAATTATACACAAAAAAATTTGTACTAATACAATGATGATGTGATAGTTTTTGTACATTTTGTCTTACTGTAAAAAAAAGATGAAGACATTTTTCTAGAAGTAAAGAAGATATATTAGATGAAATATTAATATTTGAAAAAAATTGATGAAAAGAAGTGGTTTTAACTTGAATTAATTTATCAGCATGGTGACTAGATACAACTAATGATATTTGAAAATCAAGATTTGCTGAATTAATATCATACCTACTTGATAACACATCTATTCCTAGAATTAGAATAAGCTCAATGTGACCTGAATTTATAACTGATGATGTTTTAAAATTATTTGAAAACAAAAGAATCTATCCTCATTTTCATTATTCAGTTCAGTCTGGTTCAAGTGATGTATTAAAATCTATGTCTAGACATTATGATGGTAAATATATGAAAGATTTACTTTTAAAAACAAAAAAAATAAAAAGAGACGATAATGTAGCCATAAGTATTTGAGCAGATATTATAATTTGATTTCCAAATGAAACAGAACAAGATTTTAAAGACACAATGGATTTAGTAAAAGATTGTAATATAACAAAAGTTCATGCTTTTCCATTCTCGTGACATGAATTATGAGAAGATGTACCTGCCTGAAAATTTAAAGACCAAGTGCATTGAAAATTAAAAAAAGAAAGAATGTGGGAAATAATGAATTTATCTGATCAAATAAGAGATGATTTCATAGTTAAAAATATATGAGAAGAATTAGAAGTATTAATAGAAGTAGTTAAGAAAGATGATACAACCTGAGAGATTAAATGGAAATGATGGACTCAAAATTATATTGAAGCAGATAGTTCAAATTTTGAAATACTATCCGGTAAAATAGAAAGAAACGAAATAGTAATTTGAAAACTAATAAAATAAAAATGATTTTTTATACTACCCTATTTATAGGACTTGTTTTAGATATATTATCTAAAAATTTTGCATTCATATATTTACAAAATAAAATAAATATTTTTTGAGACTTAATATACCTTAAATATATATTAAATCCTTGAATAGCCTTTTGAATTAAAATATACCCTCTTTTATTAAAAGTAATAACTATCTCTTTGATTATTTTGATTTTTTCTTATTATAAGAAAGAAAGAAAAACTATAAAAAATATGAAAATATTAGACTTTAGTTTTTGATTAATATTAGCTTGAGCTATTTGAAACGCTATTGAAAGAATATTAAATTCAAATGTAATTGACTTTATATGAGTTAAATATTTTTCTATATTTAATTTAGCTGATAGTTTCATATTTATATGAGCAATAATATATATCTATATACTTTATAAAAATAACAAATAAATTATGAGTTTTTGACCATCAAAAATATCTTTTCAAGATATACTTATTAATTCACTATGAAGTTTAATTGCATGAATTATATGAGGTATTATAATACTTTTTATAACTTTTTTATTAGGTAACTCTGTTGATATACCTGGTACATTTGCAACTGCTCAAATATGATTGGAAACTAGTTCTATATTTCCACTTATACTTTCTATTATTACACTTATTTGAACTACTTTTACTATATTTTTAACAGCTAAGTTATTAAACATGACTTCAGCAGATAAATATAAAAAAAATGTAATAATATCATGACAATTAGCATTTTTTGCATTTGTTATGTATGTATTTATAACTCCTGTTTATATATATGCATGATTAATAGACTATGATTACATAATGTATGTCTTTCTAGTACACACTCTATTAGTAGTTTTTGGAACAAGTTTAATACTAGAGTTACTAAATAATTATAGACATATACTAATAGGATTATATTGAAGTTTTATAGGTTTATTTGTAAGTTTAACTATTACAGTAGGAATATTTACATCTCTAGAAACATGAACGGCTAGATTAATATCACTAGTATTATTATTAGCAATAATTAATTTTACAGTAACTTTCTTTAAACAATTATTTGAATTAGCATATTTCAACTATTATAAATATACAAACCTAGATCAATTAGGTGATATATTTTATCAAATAGAAATGGAAGAAAAAGAAAAACTAAGAGATGAAGAAGATAAAAACACTCTTTAATAAATAACTTATAAATACATGTTAAAAATAGCTCAACAAACTATAAATTTTTACTTAAAAAAATTCAAAACACCTACAATTGAAGATTTACAAATAGAAGATACTAGTCTTTTAGAAAAAAAATGATCAGTTTTTGTAACTTTATATAAAAAGGGAGAAATAAGATGAGCGTCTTGAAATATAAAAGAGATTAAAGCAAATTTAATAGAAGAAATAATAGAAAATACAATTGTTGCCCTATCTAAAGATTCTAGATTTGAAAAAGTGAAATTAAATGAATCATCTGATTTAAAAATTAGAATAGATTTAATAACAAGTAGAAAAATACTTCAAGAAAAAGAAATATTTCAAATAGATCCTGTTAAGAATGGTGTTTTATTACTAAAAAAAGACTATAGCCAAATGGCTACAATCCTTCCAAACATAAATCCATCTCTGCTTACATGAGAAGATTTACTTCCAATATTAGAAATGAAATTTAAGACTAAGTGATTCAAAGAAGAAGATTATATAATCTACAAAATAGAAACAAACTCTATTAATAATTTTGAAATAAAATAAAAAGACCTATTAAGAGGTCTTTTTATTTTATTGTTTTCTAATAAGCATTATTTCACCAGCAGTTCCATCACAATCAGCAGCTGATACTGAATCCTTCGCTACACATTGATATAAACTTCAAGTAGTTATTCATTTAGTCATAGTAGTAGTATTTCAACTTCAAGTAGTTCATCAAAGAAGATCAATTCAAATTTCTAATCTTAAATTATCTTCTCATCCATCTCATACTGCTTTACTATCTATATTTCATTGATTTTCAAATGTAGTTGAAATTTCAAAATCTTGATTTGTTATTGAATTTGTATCATCTCAAACTGTATACGAATAATCAAAAGCTGAACCAGCTCTAGCTTGTCATTTTTTAGGATCTTGCGGTAATTTTGGTGTAAAAATCAATATATTTTTAAAATTAATTGTATCACTTAATAGAGTAGATGGATATTCTGAATAATCTTGATAAACTTGTTCAATTCATGCTTTTACAGCTGTTACATCTGTAAGTCTAGTACTATCCCTTGCTTTTTGTATTTGAGAAGTATAAACTGAAACTGCCCCTGTTGCAAGTATACCTATAATAGTAATTACTACTAGTAATTCTATTAATGTAAAACCTAATTTTGTTTTTTGTAATTTCATAAAGTGAAAATATTAAATTGTAATGTTATAAAACAAGTTAATTATAATTTACTTATGTAGTATTGTCAAAAATATTTAAAATTTAGACTTTTAAATAAATATTAATTATTGTATAATTAACCTTTATAATGTATTGAATTAACTGGACATGCTCAAATAGCATCATCTATCCCTTCAGAAGTGCAACTATTCATTCATTCTTTTGCAAATGCTTTTCATTCATCATCTAAATCAAATACATCTCCACAAATAGCTACACATGCTCCACAACCTATACAGTTTTCATCTACATAAGGAGTTTTTACATCTTTATTTCATTCACAACTCATAATTTTAAATTTAAATATTATAATTATTACTAATATTTTAATATAATATAAAAAAAATTCAAATTTAAATATACAATAAATTATATACTTAAGTTTGAATTTTAAATAGTCCACTTTAAGGTCAGTCAATGTTTTTGTATTCCTTAATAAAAGAATATTTGTAAGCAGCCTGTTAATCATCAGAAAGAATTAACCCTCATCAAAGAAACTACCTAGAACCACTTACCGCTAATACGAGTGTAAGGAAAATGAGATTGACCTGCCACCTGTAAAACAGACATAAACATTATAATAATATTGATTTTTTTGTAAAATAAATTAAGCTATAAATATATAAAATATTTATAAAAAAATCAATATATGTTTAGTTATAATGTGATACAAACGCCATCTTTCAAGTATAATACAAAATCTATTGACAATATATTTAAAAATATATCTAAAATAGTTTCAAAAGATCAAAAATGAATACTAAATATAGTGTTTTTAGACAGTTGTAGTATACAAAAATTGAACAATGATTATAGATGAATTAATAAAACAACTGATGTTTTAAGTTTTCACTATTTTGAAGACTTCTCTTTATTAAATAATGATGATTTAGCTTGAGAGATTATATTATCTGAAGAAAAAATAATTTCTGGTTGAATAGAATATAAACTATGAACTGAAAAGGAATTTTACAAATTAATAATTCATTCAGTTTTACATATATTATGATATGATCATGAATTAGACAATGATTATAAAACAATGCAAGAGTTAGAGGATAAAATATGGAAAGAAGTATTTGAAAAATAAGCTAAAAACAATATAATAATGACTAATATATTTTAATGTACTATATTTAAAATATTTATATATTATTTTTTCTTTTATATTAATATATGCAATATAAAATCCCCGTACAGATAGAAAATGAAGATCCTATTGTTTTAGGGTTAAGTTTAAGACAATTAGCAATAATAATGATATGATGGTCAATTGCGTACAGTATATTTACATCACTTGCACCAAGTGCATGAGCAGAAATAGCATTGATACCAACAATTATAATTGCATGACTTAGTTTATTAATTGCTTTATTTAAATTCTCTGAAATGACATTTATTCCCTATATTTTATCTTTTATAAGATATAAAAGTAATATAGAAGAAAGAAAATGGATTAAATGAGTTGATTCATTTCAACCGATTGATATATGATTCTTAGCAAATAATGAGTCTAAAAAAGAAAAAAGTATAGATTTTTCAAGTAAAATAGATAAAATAAATGATCTTGAAAATAAATTAAATAAAATTTAAAAAAATAAAATGGCAGTTAAAAATACTAAAAAAGATCATCCAGATAGCTCAACTCAAAGATATTTACCTTTCTCACAAATAAGAGAAAATATAATAATAATGAAAGATGATAGCGCTAGACTTGTTATGAAATGTACAACTGTAAATTTTTTACTTAAAAATACAGATGAACAAGATTCTATTATTATAAGTTTTCAAAGATTTTTAAATTCACTTAACTTTCCTATTCAAATATTAGTTCGTTCTAAAAAACTAGATATAGATTGATATTTAAATAATCTAAATGATAAAGCATTAAAACAAAAAAATCCACTTTTACAAAATCAAACATATGAATATATTGAATATTTACGCAAGTTGATTGAAGTAGCACAAATAATGAAAAAAGAGTTTTATATAATTATTCCATTTGACGAGAATGAAAATAAAAGTGTAAAGGATGATGGTATAATGTGAGTTTTTAATGCTTTTTGGCAATCAATTAATTGATGAGCTGATTTATTAAAGATAAAAGCTCAAATTAAAAATTTTTCAAAATTAAAAAAATGATTAATAGCTAGATCTCATACTATAAAAACTTGATTAGAAAATGTTTGATTAAGAGCTGATATATTAGAGAAACAAGAGTTAGTAAGTTTTTTAACTGATTACTATAACCCTAGTTTAGACAGTTTGGTTAAAATGAATAATGAATCTAGTGATTATAATTTAATAAACAATTAAAAATGAAAAAATTATTATATACCCTTATTTCATATATCGCAGTGATTCAATATACCTTTGCTGCATGAGGAATATTATGAGACTTTAAAGAATGAAATAAGGAAAAAACTGAAGAAGCATTAAGAACTTGAAATGTACATTTAGAAGATATCCCTGTTATGATAAGAAATGCTATTGATTTTTTTATAACTATAGCATGAACGGTAGCTATTATTTTTATAATAGTATGAGCATACAAAATATTATTTTGATCACTTGAACAAGATAAAACAAAATGAAAAGATACTATTATTATGGCTATTTGATGATTTGCTATTGCTTCATTAGCATGGTTTATTATTGATAATTTATCTTAATACTAATTAATAAATTAAATATATGTCAAATTTACAATATTCTTGGGAATTTAATGATAAAAAAAATAGATGACAATTATGGTATATAATTGCTATTTCAGTAGTGATTTGATCAACTATATGGTGATTTTTTACAAAACAATATTGATTTAGTTTTATTATTTTATTAATATGATGATTATATTATTTTAATGAAAATAATTCTCAAGATATTGTAAAAGTTGAACTTTCAGATATTTGAATGAAAATTAATTGAGTTTTTTATGATTACTCGTCTATTGACTCATATTCAATAGTTTTTAAATGAGAAACTCCTCTTTTACTTAGAGTTAATTTAAATAAAAAATGATTGAGATTTATAGATGTTAAAATAAATAGATGAAATATATCTGATATAAAAAATGTTTTATCTAATTTTATAGAAGAAACTGAAAAAAGTGAACTAAGCTTTAGTGAAAAATTAATTAATTTACTTAAATTATAAATTAAATATGAAAATATTATTTTCAATAATAATAAATGCTTTAATATTATGGTTAATGACCTATTTACTTGGGGCAAATCCTGAAAAATGATTAGAGGCTGGTATTGCAGTAGCATGATGAATTAAAACGTATTTATTATGATGAGTTATTTTAGGGTTAATTAATGTAACTATTAAGCCTATACTTAAAATATTATCTATTCCTCTTTTCTTTGTTTTTCTATGATTAGTTGCTTTTATTATCAATTGAGTAATTTTATGGTTATTTGATTATATAGTAAACGATTTATTAATTATACCTTGAATATCATATACAATCAACTGATGGATTAATTTTATAATTGCAGTTGCAATTTTCACAATTTTGAATATGTTTTATTCACTATTATTTACTAAAAAGTAAAAACATGGAAGATATGTTAAAATTCGCAGAAATCACTATAGCTGTTTTATTAATATTTTTTATTTTAATTCAAAATAAAAATGTTAGTTTAAATTTAGCAAGTATGAGTGGTTGAATGGGAGAAAATACTAAAAGATGACCAGAAAAAGTACTACATAATACAACTATTGTATTATGAACTTTATTCATTTTAAATTCAATCGCATTATACCTTTTACCAGTAGCATAATTATAAAATCTATATGATCTATAATAAAATATTGAAACTTAAAAAATACTTATTTTTAATAAGTATTCTATTTTTGGTGCTTTCTTTAACACATTTAATCTATTCATTTTTGTATAATGACTCAAAATTAGTTCCTATTAAATGAGGAACTGTTTCTGAGTGATTAATTTGAAGTTTTCCAAGCTTAAATCCATTAAAGCCATTAAATTGAAATAATAAATATATAGTAAATTTACTATATAGGTCTTTACTGACTTTTGACTCTAAAGAAAATAAAATTATTTCAGATCTAGCAAGTTGTGATATAGATAATTTAAAGAAAATTGAATGTTATTTAAAAGATAATATTTTATGGTCAAATTGAGAGCCCATAACAGCTGATGATGTAGTTTCAACTTATACTCTAATTAAAAATTCATGAGTAAACAAAATACTATCATCTTTATTAGAAGACACAACTATAGAAAAAAATAATAATACAATAATATTTAAAAATAATAAAAGTGATGTTAATTTTTTAAATATCTTTTTCCAACCTATTTTATCAAAAAATACTATTGATAATTTATGAAATGATACTATTTTTTGAGACTTCTCTACACATTGAGAAATATACTCATGAAACTTTGTAATATCTAATATTTCTTCTGATTCTACCTTATGAATAACTAAAATATTTTTAAATAGAAATGAGTACAATAATATTTGAAATATAGAAAAATTAATTATCAAATTATTTCCAAATACTAATAGCTTATTACAAAATAAAGAAGTTGTTAATATATTTAATGATACTGATAATATTATTTGAAATAGTATACCAAGGTTAAAATCTCATCAATATACATTACCTCAATATGTTTCACTATTTATTAATATAAATAATATTTCTAATATTAATATTAGAAATCATATATTAAATAAAATTAATAGATCTAATCTTATTCAATTAATCTGAGAAAGT
>JAMOTX010000126.1 GCA_027062145.1 Candidatus Altimarinota bacterium
AATTCATTGTTTTTCTAATTCTTTATATTTTTTAAGAATAAAATTAGGTATTTCAATTTTTTTTGTAATAAAAGTAAATTTGTGAGTATTTGTGTTAATTTTTCATTCTTTATAAAGTTCATAAATTGCTATAATAGTCTCAATTCATCATTTTCTTATAAAATCTTTTCAGATAAAAAGAAAGCTTTTATAGTTTTGTTTTTTTAAATTTTCTTTTCTTTTTGATTTTAGTTTTTCTAAATAATTTTTATCGATTAATAGTTTTGGATATTCTACAATAAATTTATTTTTATATTTTTCATAAAAATCCTTTCATAAGTAATTTATAATACTTTGAAGTCAAGTTTTTGTAGCTATTATTAAATATTTTAAATTAGGTCTAGAAATAAAATATCTTATCAAATATTTCATATAAGGATTATAAAGTCATTTTGCATTATAGCCAGTAAATGAATGAACCCAATCTAAAAAAACTATATAATCTCAATTTGTGATTAAAAATTGATTATCTGTAATAATTAATTCTCATTTTTTTGAAGGTATTTTATTTATTGTTGGTAAAAATAAAGTAGCATTTGAAAGTAAAAAGTTTTTTATTTTTGAAAAAATTGTCTTATTTATAGCTTCTGAATATATTCATTTGTTTCATTCATTTAAAAACACTAATTTAATGTTATTTTGTCTACAAAACTGTCTTATTTGTAAGTAATATCAATTTATAATAGGGTGTATTTTATTCTTATCCATTCATCTAAGATTAATTAGAATTTTTGAATAATTTTTTAAAAAATTTAAATTCATTATTTTTTAATTAAATTATAAATTTTTTCTAATCATTTAAATATATAATTAATTTTTTTATTTAAGATAATCTCTCATCAATAAAAACTAATAGTTCTTCATCAAAATCAAATTTTAAATTTTGTGATAGGGTCATTTAAATCTTCTCAATTTATTCATCATAAATCATAAATTCAATTTCAAATATTATCTTTTACAATTTCATAGTGTAAAATTCTTCATCATCCTATTTTTCTATATTTTTTTTTATTATTGGATGCTCATTTTAAATAATAAATTCAGTTTATATCCTTTAATATTAAAGCTGAGTTTATTAAATTTCATTCAAAGTATAGATTGTATACTATAGCATTTCAATTTAAATTATTCATTAGGTATTCAAAATAATCTTTACTTTCTATTACTAAATGTTTAGCTCAATGTTTTTTAACTCTTAATATAGTATTTTTATATAGGGAATAGAAATTATTTAATTCCTCTCATATAGAAGTAGTTTTTTTTACTACTAAATTTTGCCATTTTCACTTTAGATATTTATTGATTTCATTTCTATAAGTAGGTCTAAAATTCTTAAAAATATCCTCTAAAGTTTGTTGTAAATTAATTATTTGAGTGTATTGTTTTTCTAGTCAATATTTTTCTGCTATATTTTCTGATAAAAATAATCTATTATAAAATAATAATCTTATTCTAAAAGGTCTATGTTTTTTTATTTCTTTAATTAGTTCTTCAAATTCTTCATCAGTTTTTATCTTAGCAAAAGGAATAACAGCTTCTGTAAAAATATTTTTTATTTTTAGAAAAATAATATTTGTTCAATTTATATCTGTAATTTTTGTTTTTCAAAAATTTTTATACCACTTTTCTAATACTTTTATAAATAATTGTGAATTAAATATTTCTATCATTTTTTTATTTTTAGTAAATTAAACCATACTTTTTCAAATAAAAAGTTTATTAGTTTTTGATAAGAGTTTTCTGTGGCAATTTGAAGTAGTTCATTAAAGTTTCAAAATAATTTTTTATTTCTTTTTATTTTGTTTAATATAGAATTATTAATTGTCTCAAAATCTTCTAAATGTAAACATATAGTCTTATAACCTAAATGTATTTTTCTAAATTGCCAAAGTTGTTGTGGTAGAAATTTTAATCAATTAATTTTTTTAGGGTAAAGCCAAAATCAATCAGAAACATATTTAAAATTAAATTCTTTCAATACTTTTAGAGTAGTTTTATCTAATCAATGAGCTGGTGCCACAAAAATATTAGTTTTAATTCAATATTTGTTAAGAATATTCAATCATTTTTTTATTTTTTCTTTTTGTTCTTCATAATTTAATCATACAAATTCAGAATAGTCTTGAATAGGAATGATAGATTTTATTCAAATAGGATTTTGCCTAAGGTTATGATTATATCAATGTAATCAAATTATCCATCATTTTTCTTGTAGTTCTTTTATTTTATCCCAAAAGTCTTTGTCTTCTTTTTCAGAAAAAGGAATAACAGCAATTAAAGGTTTTATTTCTAATTCTGAAAAGAAATTAACAATATTATTTAAAATATTTTTTTTCATACCAGGGGTTAAATCATCAATTCTAATATAGTATTTTTTATTCATCAATAATCTTGGTTAATCTAGATAAAACCTTTTCTTTATCAAGTTGCTTAATAAACTCAATACTTTTCTTGGAATAGTCTTCATAATTTTCAAGAATATCTTCTAATTTATTTTTTACATTATCTGTAATTATTTCTTCAGGATAAATATATTTCCAAAGTTCATATTCAAGTAATATCACAGGTAATCAATATGCCATTGCTTCCAATATAGTTTGTCAAAATGTTTCTAATCTAGTTCAATATAAGAATATATCAGTTTGCTTATAATAAGTATTTAAAATTTGTTTATCTACCCAATCTAACCATTCTATTTTTAGATTATTAGGAAAATTAATTTTACTAAATTCTTCTTCTATAATTTTTTTATTATTTTTATTTCATCAAGCAATTATAGTCCACTTAATTTGTTTATCTTTAATCTTTGATAATTCATTTCATAAATCAACAATTCACATTCATTTCTGTAAAAATTTTGTAGAAGATACTGTTAAAATATTAATAGGATTATTATAATTTTTTCTGATATTTAGTGATTTATTGCTTAAATCAATAAAATTTGGAATAATTACAATTTTATTTTTATATTTTTCTCTAAATCATAATTTATCTGCTAAAAAATAACTGGTTAACCATATTTTATCAGCAAAGTTCAAATTTCTTTCAGCGAAGTATAATAGTTTATTTCATAATCATTTTTTCAGTTTTTCTATTTTCCAATTTCATCTAGGATTAAAAATATAATTTTTAATATTTCTTGGTCTAAAAGGGAAAGGTATTACTGAAAATAAATAATCTATTTTTCAAAACAATCATAACTGAAGTTTCCAATAATCTTTTTTAGAATTTAAAAATTTTATTTTATAGTTAGGATACTTTTGTTGTAAATATTCTGAAATATTTTTATAAATATAATATGGTCCCCCTTTTGTTTCTGGAGCTAAAAAGTAAATTTTTTTATTCATTTAATAATTTTTTGATTTCTAAATAATATTTTTCAATATTTTTATTCCAATCAAAAGTTTTTTCAATAAAAGGTTTATTTATTTTTCTAAAATCTTCTCATTTTTCAAAAACTTCAATCCCTTTTAAAATAGCATCTTTCATATCTTCAATACTGTAATTTTCTTTGTTTCAAATTAAAATAGCTACTCATTTATTTTTTCTTTCAATTTCTTCTGAAATCTCTTCTGAAATCTCTTCAGACCTATTCTGAAATCTCTTTAGATCTCTTTCTTCTAAAATTTCTCTAGCTCCTTCATTTAAACTTGCCAAAACTATTGGTGCAAAATACATTCATTGAACTAAAGTTCCACTTAATCCTCATCAAGGTAAACTACTATGGATATGAATG
>JAMOTX010000127.1 GCA_027062145.1 Candidatus Altimarinota bacterium
TCATCTTTTATGGACTTCAGAAGAAAACCATTTAATATAATTTATTTCATCTTGTTTACTAATATTAAATCAAGTCTCTTCATGATTATCATATGTATCCATATTATCAGGTTCTATACCATCAAATCATTTTTGTTTTGCAATATCTAACCTATTTAAAATATTCTCTTTAAATAAGTCATATTTACTAATATCTAAAAATCTTTCATCTTCCCATCATGGATAAATTTTACCAACAATTTCTTTTGGAAATAATTTAAAATCATCACGATAAGTTTCAATAGAACCAACATTTAAATATCAAATAACTATTTGTCATTTTTTATGTAATATATCAATATCATTTTTATCAGAATCTAATACATCAATATCTATAACATCTGCATTTGAATTAATATTTGAATAATTATCTATTCATAATAACCAATCAAAAGAATTTATATTCTTAAATTCTTTATAATCTGAAAATGTATTTTGAAAATTTATTCAAAATAATAATATAATTAATAATATATATTTTAATTTCATATTTTTTATTTTAAATAATTATTATCATATAAAAACTGAATTGCTTTCTTTCTAACATTTTTAAAATCATACAAAGTATGTGCATCTGAATTTATATATATCTTGTTTGTATTTTTAAGTAAATAATCCAATTTTTCTAAATTACTTTTATCTCTTTCGAAGACTTTTGCATTAAATTCTAATCATATATCATACTCATTTGCAACAGAAACTAATTTTTCAATATCATAATATTCTCAAAAATCAGCAAAACTACATGGATGTCATATAAATTTTATTTTATCATGATATTTTTTAATTGCATTTATTGTTCCTTCTGTAACAGTTTCTGGTTTTCATTCATAAATTCATGAATGAGCTGATAAAATAACAAAATCAGATTCTCTTCATTGAATATCAAAACAAACATCTCATGCATCATTTAATAAATCTCATTCAATTCAAAAAATAATATTTACATCATTATAAACATTTTTCCGATTTCTAAGTGAATAACGCGCAGTTGACCCAGCTGAAATATTATTTTTTTTTCTAAATTTATCTATAGAAACTTGAGAATGATCAGTAATAGCTATCTCCTTCATTCAAATTTGTCATGCGAATTGAACTAACTCATTAATAGTTGGTATCCCATCTGAAAAACTTGAAGTATGCATATGGTAATCACTATTCTCTAAATTAACTATTCTTTCTTTTAATGGTTTCATATATTTTTTATTAATTATTTAATCTTCTCATAATCTAATAGTTTTCAATTATCTTTATCATACCAAACATTATACTCTATATATTTTTCTCAATTTAAAATCCTTGGTAACCAATGTTTATCAAATTCCCACATTTTATCGTAAGGAATATTATTTAAACTAAACCAAAAAGGTTTAATTTCATCTGATTCAGTAATTTTTCAATTATATTCGATAATATTAAATAAATGTACTGTTAAATTCCAATCAGGCTTATCTGTAAAGTAAAAATTCATAACTCATACTTTTTCTTGTTTTTGTATATCTATTCCTATTTCTTCATTTGCTTCTCTAATCATACATTCACTAATTGTTTCAGATCATTCTTGTTTTCCTCAGATTCAATTTAAAACTCATTTAGCAAATCATCTCATTTTTTCTCATAAAAATATTTTATCACCTTTAATTATTACTCAAAGTGTTGTTTGTAACATATATTAATACTTAATTAAACTAACTATTTTTTTATCATTAAATTTTTCTCTTCAATTTAAAAATCAAAGCTCTATAACAAAATTTAAACTTTCAACTTTTCATCATAATTTTTCAACCAAATCAATTGCAGCTTTTGCTGTTCATCAAGTAGCTAATAAATCATCTACTATTGCTATTTTATCTCATGAATTAATAGCTGTTTTTTGTATTTCGAAAGTATTACTACCATATTCTAAATCGTAATCTATACTTTCACATTCTCATGGTAATTTTCAAGCTTTTCTTAACATTACGAAAGGCAATTTCATTTTATAAGCTAAAATACTACCAAAAATAAAACCTCTAGCATCGAGTCATACTATTTTTGTAATTCAAGTATTTTGAATTTCAAAAGAATTAATAGCAAAATCTAATGCTTTACTATTTTCTAAAATTGGTGACATGTCTTTAAAACCAATTCATGGTTGTGGAAAATCTTGAATTTCATTTATATAATCCTTTAAGTTCATATTTTTTTATTATTTAATTAAATTATCATAATTCACCCATAAAATTGCATCTAAATGTAATTCTGGAATATTTAATTTTTTACTTAAATCTAAGTAAAACACGTTAATATCTTCATACTCTCATTTATATTTTTCATATAAAGCAATTAAACGCGAATCAATAGGTACATTTAATTCTTTAGGAAAATAATTAATTTTATTATATACATTTCTAGATCAATAACTAAACATTTTTATAGCAAATACTATAGTCTTTGCATCTATTTTTTGTTTCATGACTTTAGCTAATTCAGTTCTTAATATAGACATATTATTATAATAATATTCTTCTTCTTTTCAAACAAAATTTTCTATAAATGGTTTTGATTTTATTAATCTATTTATTTTTGTTTCAATAAATCTTTTATTATTTTTTGATTGTATTATAAAATTTCAAATCTCAATTATTAGATTATTTTTTTCTACATTATTTTCAATAAAATATGTAGAAAATTCTTCCCAATAATCTTCTCCCTTTCATGAAAGTTGATAACAAATAAGAGAATTCATTAATATTAACGATAAATATATTTCTTTATTTCTTATGAATTCATATAACTTTTTTAAAGCAATATATTGCCTATCCGATTCTTCAATATTTATAGCATCACTTATAGAATATTCTTTTAATTTATTATATAATTTTTGCATAAATATATTTAACAATTAATTATCTATAGTTTATTCATTTTAAAAAATTACACAAAAAAAAGACCTGTAAGAACAGATCTTAATATTCTTCGTCCATCTCAACACTGCAATCAGGACATAATGGCCATTCTATTTCAATTGGAACATTAACTTCATCTAAATAAGAGTCACAATTAGGATTTATACAAATATAAACCCTAAAATCAATTATGACAATTTCACTATCATACATGCTAGATCTTTTCTATCTTATACTTTAGCATACATTTCATAACCTCATCTAATATAGGTTTAATTTCCTTATTTAAACTTAGAGTACTTTTATATAATTCATTATCATCAATTTTAGAAGCATTTTCATCATACATAGAATTATAATATATATATGTAAATAAAATTTGTTTTTTTTCAAATGATGTAATTTCAATTCTACTAGAAATAATTCTTAAATCCTTACTTTTTAATAAAAAAACTTCCATTTCATGTTTTTTAAAAGTAGTATTAAAATTATTTTCCAATAAAATTAATTTTTTATTATAACTAATATCATTTTCAATAGGTTTAATTATTTCAAATAATTTTAAAGGTAAAGATTCAATCGTTGAGAATTTATTTAAAATAATTCCTCTTGATTTTTTTTGATAAATCAAAAATTCCCACATATCTTTAATTCTATTTTGCTTAAATCTAAAAGATAAAATTAATGGTTTTTTACCTTGATGATTTGTTATAATTCTTTTTTTAGTATTTGAAAATCCTAAAAAAATATCTTCTACTTCTTTTGCCTTATCTAGATCATAAATTTCAAATAAAATAAATTCATTATCATTTACTTTATATGATAAATTACTATTTACCTCAAAAATA
>JAMOTX010000128.1 GCA_027062145.1 Candidatus Altimarinota bacterium
ATTCACCGTTATAATCAAGTATTGTTCAAGTTGAAGTAATATCATTTTTATTTGATCATTCTATATTTAAATCACCTGTTCAATATGTTACAGTATAATTAGTAGCATTTTCTATTGAATCCCAAGTTAAATTTATAGTAGATGTTGAGATATTAGTTGCTTGTAGGTTCGTAGGAACTTGAAGAATAGTTCAAGTGTTAGTAGAATCAGTTCATGTATTTTCAATTATACATAGTCCTAATAATTCACTTACTTCATCACAAGTTTCAACTGTGTTTATTTCATTTAATGCTTGATTAGCTAATCAAAATACAAATCATCTTGTTGCATTAGTATCATAATCTGAAAAACCAGACATTAATCATTTCGCTGCAGCAAAATTAACAACTTGCTTTTGCCATGAATCAGTATTATTTGAATCAAAACTATATGCATCTCAGTATGTAGCTTTAACAATCATTCAAACTGCCTCAGCCTTTGTTAGAAAATAACCTGGATAATAATTAGTATTAGTATTTATTAATCAGTTATTAGCTAATGCTTCAACTGAATTACATACAAAAATATCTTGAAAATTAAAAATATCACTATCTGTTGTTAAGTTTGAATCAACGTCAACAAACATATTAGAACACTCAAC
Organism: Candidatus Altimarinota bacterium; assembly: GCA_027062145.1. Taxonomy (GTDB): domain Bacteria; phylum Patescibacteriota; class Gracilibacteria; order BD1-5; family UBA6164; genus UBA6164. The sequence continues at coordinate 641 of JAMOTX010000128.1, forward strand.
TCTTTCTACTCAAGCTAATCATCTAGTTAATACAGCTATTTCAGCTCTATCAATATTATTATTAACATAATATTTTATAACGTTATTTGAATTATCTTTAATTATTCATTTAGAAGCTAAAGCATTTGCTTCACTTATATAATAATTAAATTGTTCACCACATAAACCTAATAATTGAGAAACTTCATCACAAATTTCATTTTCTCCACTATAAATAAATTCACTATCATCTGATGTCATTTTTTGACTACCAGAAATAACTGAATCAATATTTATAAATAAACCATATGCTAATTTTTCAATTAAGCTTGTGTTTTCTATTTCTGACTTAGTTTTAATTTGATAATTTGTATTATTTAAATCATGATTAGGAGTTGTTATTAAATTTTCTCCACTATATACAAAACCGTTTCAAGTGAAATCTAGTACTTGAGAGTATGGTAATGAGTCTCATAGAGCAGTTTTAGTTTTTACTAAACCATTTATATCATTTTTATATGCTGGAGAAATAAGATTCCAACCTGCTTTTAAAGATTTTTGAAAAATAGTTTTTTCAATTGAAGTTACATCTGCATATGTAGCAGTAATAACTAAGTCTCAATCAGAAATATTTCTAGCTAAAATTCATGTAATAGGTGAATAATCAGTAATACTTGCACTTAAATCTTTCCATGTACCTCATTCTAGAGTTCTAATTGTAAAACCTGAATCTTTAGAAAATTCTATATTGTCTATTTGTCTTGAAAAACCAAAAACAGTAGCTTCTCATGAAGCAATCGTTATTTTTTCATATTTACCAGTTTCAGTTATTAATGTAATTACTTGAGATCAATATGCAAATGCAGCTATTGATAATAAAATTAAAGTAATTAATCAAATTCAAACTTTCTTCATAATATAATATATTTATAAATTAATATTCTTACATTATTAATTATATCATATATAATATCTCTATGTCAATAATTACATTATATTTTGATAAATAAGAATTTGTGTTTTAATATTTTGTTATATTATTAAACATAATTAATATTTATTATACTATTATGTTTAAAATTTTATATTTTCTTGTAGTGACTTTTTTCTTTTTAATTATTTTTTCATTTTCACATATTTTTTATATTTTTTGAAGTGATTATGTATTATCATTTTTTGGAAGGGGAGGTTACGGATGAATTAAATCAAGTATTATTGTTATTTATTGATTTTTATTTTGATTATGGTTATTAATATATTTATTAAAATATAAAGTATATAAAAAATGAAATGATGTTTTAAAATATGTTTGAATAATTATTTTTTGAATGATTATTTCTACTATTTTAAGTATTAATATTTCTGGTTCTGTTATATGACTGTCCGAAAAATATGAATGATTATTATATTATTTATCTTTTATATTATTTTTTTTATCAGTTTATTTTTGAATTGAAAAAAAAGAATATAAAAAAATTACAAATTATATCTTTATATTTTCTATTTGAGTATATATATATTGATTTATACAATTTTTATGATTAGATCCATTATCTAGTTTATATAGTACAAGAGTTGATATAACTAGGGCTAGTTCATTTTTTTGAAACGCTAATTATCTTGCATGATATATATTGATTTTATTGCCTTTATCTAAAATTATTGAAAATAATATTTTGAAAAATATATTTATCTGAATTAGTTTTTTAGCTTTATTAAGTACATGAAGCTATTTTGGTATATTTTTATGACTTATCTATTTATTGTATTTAGTTTATTTTATAAATAAAAATTTATTTATTTGATTATTAGTTATTAGTTCTGTTTCTATTGCATATATTTTTAGTTGATTATCCATAGAAAAATATTGATCATTACTTGCCAGACCATATATTTGGGAGTCTAGTATTTTAGCTATAATTGATACACCAAAAACAATATTATTTTGATATTGACCTGATACATTACAGTTAGTATTTAATCACTTTAAGGTAGCAGAGTTATCTATTTATGAAACAGCTAATTATACTGCAGATAGAACTCATAATATATTTTTAGATTTAATATATTTTTTCTGAATATTTTGATGAGGTATTATTATTTATTTTATTATTAATAGTATTAATTTAAAAAAAGGTAATAATATTAAATTATCTATTATTTTCTTTTTATTATTTTTTAGTTTTAATGTACCAGTTAGTATTCATTTTATTTTAATACTTTTTTTAATGTCTTGATACTATAATAAAAATCTATAATATTATTGACAGTCTAATTTTTATATTTATAATCTTTTAGCTTCCCAAAAAAAATGAAGTAAAAGGAGATCTTATGAGAAAGATTATTGTATTATTATTTGTTACTTGTGTCGCTGCCTTTGCAGCTGTTAATACTGCAGCTTGTGCAGGGTGTCATGGTAAAAACTTTGAAAAAAGTGCTATGAATAAATCAAAAATTGTTGCAGATATGTCTAAAGAAGATGTTTCTAAAGCTCTTTTAGGTTATAAAATAGGTACATATGGTGGACCTATGAAAAAAATGATGCAAATGCAAGTATCAAAGTATTCTGATGAAGAATTACAAAATACTGGTATTGGAAAACAATCATTTACTGATAAGGTAAAAGCTGCAAGTAAAAGTGCTCTTGAAAAAACTAAAAAAGTTGCAAGTAGTACAAAGAAAAAAGTAGGTAAATATTTTGAAGAAAAAGATTATCCTACAACAAAACTATATACTGAGGATGATAAAGTTGCATATAAATCAGATGATAATTGTTGGGTTGTTGATTACTCATCAAAAAAATCAAATTCTGTAAAATGCAAACTTATAGAGGGTAGATTAGATATGCAAAAAAAAGATTTACTACCTCCTGCTTTTCCAGGTATGCCTAGTGCTGTATTTCAAAACTTATTTAAATAATGTTTTGAAGTAATATAAAAAAACCTAATAGAATTTTCTATTAGGTTTTTATTTATTTGGATCAGTAGTAACTACTTGTTCTTCATAGTAACTAGCTACAATTTGTATTCATACATGTTCTGTTCACGCAAAGAAAAGTCCTTGTCATACAGCAGCATTAAGTAATATGTATTTTTCTTGTTCTGTAAGTTTATATACATTTTGA
>JAMOTX010000129.1 GCA_027062145.1 Candidatus Altimarinota bacterium
TTCATCAATTTTCATAGTAATCGTTTTTCTAAAAGATTTTAATATTTTCATAATTTATTTTAAAATTAATTTAGTGGCATTTATAATATGTTTAAATCTATCCGCATGTAAATGTATTCATCCAAAATGTCTACTTATTAAAACTATAGAATTTATATAGTTTTCTCTTTGTAATTCTCTTAAAATACACATTCAAGCACCTATTTCTCAATCATCATTTTTTCATTCTAATATACTCCCATTTTCAAGTTTTATCCTATAAGCATAACTATTATGAGAAGCTTTTTTAAAAGGTTTGTCTTTTATTAATTCTTTTAAATAACTATGTATATCATCTTTTGATTTAATTATTGCTCATGCTGGAGTAAAGATAGAACCTCTATCTTTTATCGCATTCAAAATAACTTTTTTTTCTTCTAAAAAAGTTCTAGTTCATCAAAAATCAAATGATAAATTATTTGTCATTATATCAATTTAAATAATAATTAACATTTTCTCCTCAAAATAAATATATAAATACTTTTCATGTAAAAAAGAAACTAAAATATCAAATTAATTCCTTTTCTAAACCATAGTTAACTCAATTATATAGATCCCAAAAATTTCAGTTTAATTTTAACGTTTTTAATTTATAAACTTCCTTTTCACTTTTTTTTATGTAAATATCTAATTTTTCACTAAAGTCAGTAAATTCTTGATAATTAGCAAAATCATTTTCCTCTATTTTTCTTTTCATTTCAAGTATTTCTTGTATTGATAAAGAATTACTTAAATTATCGTTTTTATTAGATAATTCATTTAAATATGTCTTTTTATTTTTATATAAAACAATATTATTATCTTCTATGTCTTCCAAAACTTCAAAAATTTTACAAAAATTTAAATTTTTATTATAACATTTTTCTTTAATAGTAAGGTATTTTTCATCATCTGAAACACTAATAATATCCCCTCATATATCAGTAATATATTCTTTTAATTCCTTAACATATCAAATTTTTATTTTATTTTCATAAAATGAATTTAAATTAATTATATTAATAATAAAAAAAGCTATTACTAAAACATAAATTATATTAATTTTTCATAAAGTTTTTAATACTATATTATTAGGTTTTCTCAATAAATAAGAAAATACTAATATTAAAGTTAATGTTAATAAAAAACTAATTCAAATTGTCTCCCAAGTACTTTGATATAATCATAAAAACATAAATCTATTTATTTAAAAATTAATCTTCCCCATATCATAATTCTAACATTTCACTACCTGGTAAAGCTTGTCACATAAGACTTTCAAGCTCACCATATATTCAAGTAACTGCAAAAGTTGCTCTTTCTAAATCTTTTTCTCTCTTTTTCCAATTTTTTTCCATTGCTCTTCTTTCTGAATCGATTCAGATTTTTAATTGTGAAAATACATCTACCATCATAGAAATTTTACTTGAAAACTCTTCACTAGATAAATATTTATAAAGCATTTCCATTTTTATATCTTTTCATTCTAATGACTTTTCAGTCTTTGCTACTGCTATAAGTTTCTCTCTAAGCATAGAAGCAACTGGAATAACATATTTAGGTAAACAAACCATTACATCGTTAATCATACCAAAATTTTCTAATCATTTTGGTAAAACAGTAGTGACTAAAATAGCTATATTTCATTTTACCTTTAGTTTATCATCTTTTAGTTTCATAATCCAAGAATCAGTCCATGTTTTTGTGTTTTTTGATTCCCAAACAATTATTCATGCTTGCTGACCTATATTATTTTTAACACTTTGAATTAAATCCGCTCATTTTACTCAAGTTGCTACATCATTAATATCATCAATAGGAAAAGCTCATTTTAATGCATCTCTAATATCATCTTCTTGAATATCACCTTGTATTTGTTGACTTGCTTGCTCTGATTTTCTTTTTAAATCATCAATAGTTTTTTTCATTTGTTCTTGTTGTTTCAACATTTCCATTTCTTTTTTTCTATTTTCTTCTTGAAGTTTTTCCATTTTTTGGTCAAGCTCTTTTTTAGAATTTTCTTCTATTTTTTTACCTAAATCATTTTCTATTTTTTTTCTCTCATCAAGTAATTTTTTTTCCATTTCAAGCTCAAAATTTTTCTCCTTTTCTTCTAATTCTCTAGCCTTTTTTAACATTTTTAATTCTCTTTTTTTAGCTTCTTGTTTTTCTTCGTCTGCTTTTTTTAATTGATCTTGCATATCTTTTATTTCAAGCTCTACTTTTTTTCTTTCTTTTTCTGCTTGCTCTTCTGCAAATTTTTTAGCTTTTTCTCTCATTTCTTTCTTTTCTTGTTCAAGAACTTTTTCAAAAGATTCCTTTTGTTTTTCTTGTTCTTCTTTTAATTTTTTTTCTTGTTTTAAAACAAGCTCATCGTATTTATGATTAGCTATTTTATCAAGATCTATTTCAGTATTACAATTTGGACAAATTATATTTTGAGACATATTATTTTTTTAACAATTATTTCTTTTAATTTTATTTAAAAATAGATAAATTACAAAACAAAAAAACTAGATAAATATCTAGTTTTTATATATGGTGTTTTTTTTCATATTCATATTCTTTATTAAAAAGTTTTTCATACTTTTTAAATATAAAAATAAGTATAGGAGTATAAAGAAATGTTATTAAAAATACTACATTAAACACTATTGCTTCAAGCTCTTGCATGTATTCATAATCAGGAATTGCAGAAGCTAACATAAATATCATAAGTACAGATAATCATCATCTCATTCAACCAAATGTTAAAACAGCCCACCATCTAATATTATCTATATTATCTATCTTTTTAGTTTGCACTGATAAATGTGAATAAAGATACATAAACAATGCTCTAACTATTGTTATAAATAAGAATATATAAAATGACACTTCAAAATATTGCCATACAAAACTACTTGGATTGAAAAAATCTACTAAACTTCAAAGAGCAATAAACAAAAAGGCATTAGCAAGCATTGCAATAAAATACAATATTTTTCAAACAAAATTATGATTTTCAGGATGAACAATATCTTCTCATTTTATTTTTTTATCTTCTTTCCATAGCTCTTTTATCTTTTCATTCATCACTATCATAACAACTATAACCGCAAATATTCATGATACATGAAGATAATGATCAGTAATTAAAAAACTTAAAAATATCGCAGTTAAAACTACAAATGTTTCAAAATATGCATCTTTACTTTTAGATAAAAAGAAGATTCAAATATATCATATGATCATTCATACAAATAATGATTCTGAAAATAATTTAATTACTTCATAAGTAATAATTCAAGGACTAGTAGCAATATCTCATAATAATATTCATATTGCTATTGAAAAAATCGATAACGCAACTACATCATTTGCAAGTGATTCACTTTCTAATTTAAATCAAAGTTTATGTGGAACTTTAAAATTGCTAAGCGCAGCATTAACTCATACTGGATCAGTTGGAGAAATAGTAGCAGCTAGTAAAACTAAAACCAAAATTCAAAGTCATGGTAGTATAAATTCTCAAAATATTACAATTGCTAAAACTGTTATAACAACATTAACTACTGCTAATAAAAGTATTGAAATATAATTTTTTTTGATATTTTTCCATGTTATTCAAAATGTATCACTAGCTATTAAAAAAGGTAGCGTTATAAGAACTAAATAATGAAAATTATGAGCATCAAATCTTAAAATTTC
>JAMOTX010000130.1 GCA_027062145.1 Candidatus Altimarinota bacterium
CTATTAATATCGATAATCTTAAATGATGGAAAAAAATTTGAATTAATAGACTTAGTATGTGATTACAGACATTGAATAATGAAAGTTTAGTTGAAATATGAAGATGAAACAAATGAGAAATTTTAAAAGCATTAGATATTATAAAACTGGAATGATTTAGTAATATTTCTATAGATTTTATTATTTGATTACCGTATGTTAAAAAATGAGAAATAGAAGAGAATATTAAATATATAAATGATAATTATGATTTTATCAATCATATTTCAGTTTATATGTTAGAGGAATATTATGATATTCCTGATGATAAAGAATCAAAATTTGAAAATATAACTTATCCAGATAATTGGAATAAATTATGATTAAAAGAAGAAGAATATCTAGATGAATATATTAATATAAAAGAAATATTATCTAACTATAGTTTTAATAGTTATGAAATATCAAATTTTGCTAAAAAATGATATGAATGTAAACATAATAAATCTTATTGGGATCATTCAAATGTATTAGCATTTTGATTATGAGCACATTGATATATAAATGATACTAGATATAGCAATAGTGAAGAATTTTTGGATTATTATTCATGAAAAAATATATCAACTGAATACTTAGATGATAATGATCTATTTATTGAAAAGTTGATGTTTGAATTAAGAACTGATGGATTAAGTGAAAAAATTATAAAAAAAATAGATTTAAAAAAGTTAAATTATTTTATTGAAAATTGATATTTAATAAAAAAAATAAATAAAGTAATATTATCTGATAAATGAATATTAGTAATGGATTATATAATATCAGAAATTATTTAATTAATAGTATTTTATTAAGTATAATTTATTTACTTTACTAAAAAAAAAGAACTGTTTTATATAACAGTTCTTTTTCTATTTTTCTTTAGATAATGATTCTTTGAAATGATCAAATAAGTGATTAATTAAATCATCTAATTTTTTATAATCTTCTCTTTCATATCTATATGAATTACCATCAAGATTTGCTTGAAGTTTAGCATCAAATAAACCTTTTTTATTTTTTTCTGTAGTTACTTCAATAGTACCTTCAGCATCTGTTTTATCAAATTTATTTAAATATTGATCTAATTTGTTAGTTAAGTTTTCACTTATTAGTCTTTCAACTACTTCTTTAGATTCAGTTAATTCATTTCCAATGTGTATTTTTATTTGTAATTCCATATGCTACAAAATTATTAAATTAAAGATTAGAAAGGTTTTGGATTATACCAACTACTTTCTATTGAGAGTATTTTATCATATTGTTTTTTAAAATCAAGAAAAATGCAAAAAAATAATTGAAAAATGTATATATTTGGTTATATTTAATACAATACTTAATTATTAGAGAGAAAAATCAGATGACAAAATATATAAAAACTATATGACTTGAAATACATGTAAGAGTTAAATCTCAAACAAAAATGTTTTGTTCTTGTACAAATGCAATAGCATTAGCAGAAGAGCCAAATATTAATGTATGTTCAATTTGTATGTGATTTCCAGGAATGTTACCAGCATTAAATAAAGAAGTTGTTAGACTTTGATTAATAGGTGGTATGATGATGTGATGCGAAGTAAATAAAATTTCAAACTTCGATAGAAAAACATATTTTTATCCTGATAATCCAAATGCATATCAAATAACACAATTATTTGAACCAATTGTATGATATGGTAGTGTTAAAGTAATAGTTAATGATGAGGTTAGAGAGTTTGCTATACATCATATGCATTTAGAAAATGATGCTTGAAAACTTATTCATGCATGATGAAAAACTCTTTGTGATTATAATAGAGCTTGAGCACCATTAATGGAGGTTGTAACTGATCCTGTTTTTCATGATAAAGAAGAAGTTATGGAATTTTTAAAAGAGCTTCAAAAACTTATGAGAGCAGGAGGAGTAAGTGATGCTGATATGGAAAAAGGTCAAATGAGATGTGATGTTAATATTTCACTTGCACCAGAAGGGTTTACTGAATTATGAGCTAGAACTGAAACAAAAAATGTTAATAGTTTTTCTGCTATTTGAAGAGTTATAGATCATGAAACAAAAAGACAAACTAAAATACTAGAAGCAGGTTGAGAAATTGATCAAGAAACTAGATGATGGGATGATGCTTCTGGAAGCTCTAGAACTCAAAGAAGTAAAGAAGATGCTATGGATTATAGATATTTTCCAGAACCTGATATTTTACCTATAGAGTTAAGTGATGAATTTATTGAAGAAGCGAGAGCTACTCTACCAGAATTACCTATTGAAAAAAGATTAAAATATTTAAAAGATTTTAAATTAGGTAAAGATGATGCTAGAATTTTAACTGTTACAAGAGATTTGTCGGAATATTTTGATGAATTAGTTAAATTAACTAATGATCCTAAAAAATCATGTTCATTTATGACTACTATCTTGTTAGCCATGATTAAAGAATCAGAAGATATTAATAGTGTTGATGAATTAAAATTTAATATTAGTGAATTGGCTAAAGTAATTGAATTAGTTAATAAGGATGAATTATCATCTACTAATTCTAAACAAGTTATTGAAGAATTATTTAATAATGGATGAAAAGCTGATATTATAGTTGACGAAAATAATCTTAGACAAAAAAATGATATGTGAGCTTTAGAGTCGCTTGTTGATGATGTATTAAATAATAATCCTAGTCAAGTTACAGATTATAAATGATGAAATGTAAATATTTTTTGATTTTTTGTAGGTCAATGTATGAAGGCTTCTAGATGACAAGGTAATCCTAAAATATTTAATGAATTATTAAGAAAAAAATTAGATTAATTTTTTAAAAGTAGATTTTTAATTAAATCTATTTTTTATTTGTCTAAAATTTTTGCATAGAAATAATATATATGATAATATTATATCAGTAATTAATTTGTTAAAACTACAAATACCATGATATTATCAAATATAAAGCAATATTTACATAGAAATAAAAAAGTATTTTTACTTATTTCTAGTTTTTTTGTTATTTCATTTTTAATGTGAGATGTTACTTTTGCAGCAGATTGAGAAAGTGATATGGCAAAAAATGCTGTTGAATTTTTCAATGGATTATTGAAATGAGTAAGTGTATTGTTAGGTCTTATGACATATTTATCAACTATGTTTTTATCACCAGAATGGATTAATGGTAGTCTA
>JAMOTX010000131.1 GCA_027062145.1 Candidatus Altimarinota bacterium
ATATCAATATAGATTTCGTTATTTTTTGCTTTTGAATATTCTATAATTCAAATTAAAATTCAATCAAGATTAAATTTAATTATTCAATCTTCATCATTAATATCAATACTATCTTCTACTTCATCTATTTCTTCAATAATTCATAAAACTTTATTATTTATATCCTCTTTTTCATCATCTAAATAATCTTCAAAATTTCAAAATCATTCAGATTTTAATAAATCATCCCAATAATCAACTGAATCAATTTTATTACTCATAATTATTTATTATTTAATACATTTTTTACTAAATTTTTATTATCAAAAGGAAATTTATAATTCTCCATATATCTTACAATTGTATAAAAAATATTCCATTTATTAGTCTCTTCATAAAAAAAACTATTACCTTCATTTTTTAATGGATTAAATTCAATTAATAATGTATTTAAGTGATTTTTTCTTGAAACTATGGGAGTTATTCCTTTTTTTATAAATTTTTCAATATTACTAATTTCATCATCACATAATACAAAATCAAACCCTGATAAAACTCAGTCATCTAATTCTCAAGTAATTACTAAATTATTAGATAAAATTTCAGTATTTGCATTTTTTTTATAAACAACAAAACCAGCAGGTAAAGTTTTTAATCAATCAATTAATTCGTCCATTAATTCACTATCTTTTATTTTAATTAAACCTAGAGGCTTAAATTTCAATAAAATTCAAAGTGCTTTTTTCATTTTTAAACTATTTTCTTTTTTTTCTGCTAGAATACTTACAATGTTCATAAAAAATATTTATTTATTAAACTTAATAAAATTATATCATATATGAATAAATTAATGCAAATTTTTTATTTATTTTATAGTTAAAATTGATATATATAAATATATATATACAATTTAAAAAAAAATAAACAAATAAAGCATGAAAGATTTTTGGAAAAAACAAATAGAAGAAAAATGAAAGTTAGTTTTCTTAGCTCCCATGGACTGATACTGAGATAGTGCATATAGACAATCAGTAAAAAATATAGCACCAAATACTATATTAGTATCTGAATTTTATAGTGCAGATTGACTAGTTCATTCTAAATTTCTTGCCGATTCTGTTTTACCTCACCATAAATCAGAAGATCCATTGATAATTCAAATTTTCTGAAAAGATCCTGAGATGTTTGCTAAAGCAGCAAAAATAATATCAGATCCTAAATACAATATAGCAGGAATAGATATAAATATGTGATGTCCCGCTAAGAAAGTTGTTAGAAGTGGTCATTGAAGTAGTTTAATGATAAATGAAGAAACTGCTTACAATATTGTTAAGGCTACAAATGATGCTACCCATTTACCAATTTCAGTAAAAACTAGACTAAGTTTTGATTGAAATTGAGATTTAATCAGATTTGCAAAATGATTAGAAAAAGCTTGATGTTCTTTACTTACAGTACATTGAAGAACTGCTAAACAAGCTTATACATGAGAAGCAGATCTTGATCCCATATATGAATTAAAAAAATATTTGAAAATTCCTATTATTTGTAATTGAGATATAAAAAACTATGATGATTGAATGAAAAAAGTAAAAAATCTAGATTGATTTATGATTGGTAGATGAAGTTTTTGAAATCCATGGTGTTTTTTACCAGGAGAGCAACATCCCACCTTATCAGAAATATTAACTCAAATGGAATTTCATGCATTAAAATTAGTTGAGACAAAATGAGAACATAAATGAAACCTTGAAATTAGAAAACATTTAGTTCAATATTTAAAAAACTTTCCATGAGTAAAAAAATATAGAAAAAGATTAGTTACAACAGATAGTTTTGAAAATACTCAAAAAACTATTGCAGATATAAAAATTGAGTTTAGTAAAGATTTAAATAAAAGACCTAGTTTAGGTGAAATAGAAAAAAAAGAAGATGAATTTTAATTTCATCTTCTTTTTTTATTAATAATCCTCAGGAATATGTATATTTTTTTCAATTTGTACAAATTTTTGATTATTCTTTTGAAACATAAGCTCAATAGTTCAAATTGGTCATGATCTATTTTTTCTCATAAATATTTCTGTAACTCATTTTTTTTCCGTAAATTCATCATAATATTCTTCCCTATACATCATAAGAATCATGTCTGCATCTTGTTCTATTGCCCCTGACTCTCTTAAATCCGACATTATTGGACGCTTATCAGGTCTAGATTCAACAGCTCTTGAAAGTTGTGACAATGCTATTAAAGGGACATTTAATTCTCTTGCTAATTGTTTTAATCATCTTGAGATTTCAGATATTTCCTGTACTCTATTTTGAGTATTTCAATTACTCATCAATTGTAAGTAATCAATAATAATAAGATCTAATCCAGATTCAATTTTCAACCTTCTACATTTTGATTTTAAATCAGTTAAACTTCATCCAGCTGAATCATCTATATATATATTTGCATCGGATAACTTCTCCATTGCTTCTCATATTTTAGCAAATTCGTGATCTTCCAATTCTCATTTAGCTAACTTCCAACTATCTATCTCCATTGCTGAAGCAATCATTCTATCAGTAAGTTGTTCTTTACTCATTTCCAGAGAAAACACAGCTACATTTTTTCAATTCAATCATACATTTTGAGCTATATTTAAGGCAAATGCCGTTTTTCACATAGCTGGTCTAGCTGCTAAAATAATTAAATCTCCTCATTTCACTCAACCAGTTTTGTTATCTAAATCAGAAAAACCTAATTGTAACCTATGTGCTTTTATAGCTTCTGGATTTTCATGTATTTCTGCAAACTCTTCATATCTTTGACTTAAAATATCATTAATATGAACTAATTTATTTTGAATAAAAACTTGAGTGACGTTAAATACCGATTTTTCAGTTTTTTCAAGTAATTCGTTTATTTGTTTTTCTTCATCATATCAATATGAAAGAATTTCATTTCAACACTTAAGTAATCATCTTAAAACTGATTTATTCTTAACTATTTGTGCATATTCATAAATATTTGCAGTTGTTGGAACAATTTCAGTTAATTCTGCTAAATAAGTAATACCTCAAATTTTATCTAAAACTTTTTTGTCATCCAATTTTTCTTTTACAGTAATAAGATCTATTGGTTTATTAAGTTTATATAGTTCAAAAATCACACTAAAAACAGTAGAATTTGCATCACTATAAAAGTCATCAGGTTTTAGCATATCTCAAATTGTAATAAAACAATCTTTATCGATTAATATACTTCATAGAACTGATTGTTCAGCTTCTAGTGCATGTGGTGGAACTTTTAACATTTATAATGTCTTAGGAGATATTATTATTTTCATATAGAGTATAAAAAAAAACATAAAAGTAAACCAAATCGGTCAACTTTTATGTTAATAATTATTTTTGTTTAAAACTTGTAATTAATAATTGTTAAAAACTTTTATTTCATATCTGATTATATTATTTTTTCTCTAATTTTTCTTTTTTTTCCACAACTATTCATAAGTTTTCCTTAGCTTTTGTATTGTAAGGTTGAAGCTCTAATATTCTTTTATATGTATCTATAGAATCATTAAATTTTCATAAATTTTCTAAACTAAGTGCTTTCATAGACAACTTATCAATATCGCGGGGCTTAGAAGATAAAAATAACATACTATACTTCAGTGCTTTT
>JAMOTX010000132.1 GCA_027062145.1 Candidatus Altimarinota bacterium
ATATTGATATGATATGAAATATTAATGCTGATATTGAAGATTTTGATAAATATGATTTAAAAGAAAGATATGATTTTGAAAAAAAAGATATACAAATAAAATGATTAATTTATTTTATGTATAAAACATTTTTTATTAAATTAAAAAGAGAATGATATAAAATTGTTTTTTGAGCAATAGAGAATAATAATTTATATTATGTTAATGATCAACTGGTTAGTAGATGAATTATAAAAAAATCATACACTAGAAAAAACAAATATGAGAAGGAAGAATTAGTTAGAGAATTTTAAATTTATATTTTTTCTTTTGACTTAAAATTAAAAAAGATTAAAAAGTTAGTAATAATTCTAACTTTTTTTTATGGCTAAAAATCTTGTAATAGTGGAATCACCCGCTAAATGAAAAACGATTGAAAAATTTTTATGACCTGATTATAAGGTTGTTGCTTCTATGTGACATATTAGAGATTTACCTGTTAAAAGTCTTTGAATAGATATTGAATGAGGATTTATTCCTGATTATTGAATAAATGATGATAAACAAAAAACAGTTAATTGATTGAAAAAATTAGCTAAGGAATCAAGTGAAGTATGGATAGCTACCGATGAAGATCGTGAATGAGAAGCTATTGGTTGGCATCTTTGCAGTATCTTGAATATAAATCCTGAAACTACTAAAAGAATAGTATTTCATGAAATTACAAAAAAAGCTATTATGCATGCTGTTGAAAATCCTAAAACATTAGATATGTGATTAGTTGACGCTCAACAAGCAAGAAGATTATTAGATAGACTTGTATGATATAAAGTTAGTCCAGTTTTATGGAAAAAAATAAGAAAATGATTATCAGCAGGGAGAGTTCAGTCTGTTGCAGTAAAACTAATTGTTGAAAAAGAAAGAGAAATTCAAAATTTTAAACCAGTTGAATCATGGAAAATATCTATTGAGTTAACTCATGAATGAAAATCAAAGTTTAAAACAACTTTATCTAAAATAAATTGAAAAGTTAAAAAAATCTGATCAAGGTCAGAAGTAGAAAAAATATTATCAACTTTATTTGATGATATTACTACATTAAAAGAATCTAAAAATAAAAAAGAGAATATATTACTTAGTTCTAAAGATATTATTGACTTTAAATTAGTAGATAGTATTAAAAAAGACTCGAAAAGATCACCGGGAGCACCATTTACAACTTCTACTCTTCAACAAGAATGAGCAAGAAAATTTGGTTTTTGAGTTAAGCAAACAATGATGGTTGCACAAAAATTATACGAATGAATGGATCTTGGTGATTGAGAAAGACAAGGTTTAATTACTTATATGAGAACTGATAGTGTAAATCTTTCTGATTTAGCGATGGATGATGCTAAAAAAATGATTGATTCAAGTTTTTGAAAGGAATATCATAATTCAAGAAAATTCAAAACTAAATCTGCATGAGCTCAAGAAGCACATGAGGCAATTAGACCAACTGATATATCAAGAACACCTGAAAGCTTATCTTGAGTACTAGATCCTCAACAATTAAAATTATATACTTTAATTTGGAAAAGAACTCTAGCTTCTCAAATGAGTGATGCTATAGTAGAAGTAACTACTTTTACATTTTCACCAGAAAGAGCTGATAATCAAACTTGGGTAACAAAATGAGAAGTTATAAAATTCGATGGTTTTATGAAACTTTATATTGAGTGAACTGATGATGAGAATCATGATGAAGAAGATGATAATGCAACTTTACCTAATGTTTTAGTTTGAGATATACTTCCAGGTACTAATTTGGAAGCTAATCAAGGTTTCTCAAGACCACCAGCTAGGTTTACAGAAGCATCTCTTGTAAAAAAATTAGAATGAGAGGGGATAGGTAGACCTTCAACTTATGCCCCTACTATATCTACTATCATTGATAGAGGTTATGTTGAAAAATTTGATAAAAGATATCTTAAACCAACAGAAATCGCATTTACTGTTACTGATTTTTTAGAAGAATACTTTAAAGAAATGATGCAATATAAATTTACAAAAGATGTTGAGGCTGATTTTGATAAAGTTGCAGAAAAGAAAATAAAATTTCAAGAAATGTTAAGTGAATTTTGGGAAAATACACTTAAGAAAGAATTAGAACATGCCTGAGCAAATGCTGAGAAAGTAATCGAAAAAGTATGAAAAGAGTGTCCAAAATGTTGAGAAGATTTAATATATAGACATTCAAAAGCAGGTAAATTCATTGGTTGTAGTTGATATCCGGAGTGTGATTTTATTGATCAGCCTGAAGAAGAAAAAAATGTATTAGATGCATTAAAATTAAAATACGAATGAAAACCATGTCCAGATTGAATAGAATGAACAGTTGTTGTAAAGACAGGTAGATATTGACCATTCCTGGCTAGTAGTGAATATCCTAAAGTAAAATGGATTTGAAAAATTAAAGATGAAAAAGAAGAGTTATTAGAATCTATATTACAAGAAAAATGATTACTAATAGATGAAGCTACATGAGAAGAAATGGTATTAAAAAATTCTAGAAGATGACCATTCTTGGCTGCTAAAAATTATCCAGCTGTTAAAATTGCTAAAAATATACCTAAAGAAGTTTGGGATATAGTTAATGAAAAAATTGCTGAAAAAAATGCAGAAGATGAAAATAAAGATTAATATAAATTAATTAGAAAAACAAATTTTGATTTTCTAACCTTGTTACTATAATAGTAACAAGGTTATTTTTTTAATTAAATTTTTGAAATGCAAAACGATTTTCCAAAGAAATACTCTCCAAAAGAGTTTGAAGAAAAATTATATAAAAACTGGGAATCTCAAGGTAAATTCAAACCAAGAGAATCTACAACAGGAGAACAATTCTATATCCCAATGCCACCACCAAATGTAACTGCAAAATTACATGTTGGACATTCATCAATGCTTACTATTGAAGATATAATGACAAGATATCATAGAATGAAATGAGATTCTACATTAATGATTCCTGGTACTGACCATGCATGAATATCTACTCAAGTTAAGGTTGAAGAAAAATTAGCTAAAGAAGGAAAAACTAAACACAATATTTCAAGAGAAGAATTTTTAAAGGAATGTTGGGATTGGACTAAAGAATATGGTTGAGAAATTCAAGATCAATTTAGAAAAATGTGAACTTCTTGTGATTGGTCAAAAGAAAAATTTACAATGGATACTGATATGAATGAAAAAGTAAATAAGGCTTTTGTTGATTTATACAACAAAGGACTTATTTATAAAGGTGAATATATGGTTAATTATGATCCTAAATTAGATACAGTTATTTCAGATCAAGAAGTTGTTCATAAATTAGAAAAAGGTAAATTATATCACATTACTTATTTTGTTTCATGAAGTGATAATGAGGTTGTTATTGCTACAACTAGACCTGAGACATTACTTTGAGATGTAGCTGTAGCGGTTCATCCCAAAGATAAAAGATTTAAAAAATTATTAAAAGCAGGGAAAAAGCTTATTTTACCAATTGTAAATAAAGAAATCCCACTTATTGCTGATGAAATGGTAGATATGGACTTTGGTTCTGGTGCTGTAAAAATTACACCAGCGCATGATTCACATGATTTCGAAGTATGAAAAAGACATGATTTACCTTT
>JAMOTX010000133.1 GCA_027062145.1 Candidatus Altimarinota bacterium
TAATTTAACACTTATCTATTTGAATTTTCTAAAAGAACTTCAATTTAAGGGTAATGTCAAAATTATTTTATGACTATGATATTCTATTGATAAAGAAAAGCAATTAATAAAGTTCATTGATACGGTTCCTTTTAATGTAGAGATAAAAAAGGATATTTCTAATATGTGAAAAGAATTATCAAATATAGATTTAGCTTTAACGAGTAATGGTAGAACTATTTATGAAATAGCTCATTTGAATATTCCATATGTGAGTATCGCTCAAAATGATAGAGAGATGTTGCATACTTTTGCTATACATAGTTGATGAGGAAGATTTTTAGGAAGATATGATACTTTAGATTTTAAAAAGTCACTATTAATATTGGAAAAGATTATTAGTTATAATAACATTAGAAAAAAATATTATGATAATTTACTAACTTATGATTTTAAGGATAATATAAATAGGGTTTTAAATCTTATTTTAGATCATTAATTTATAATAATAATGAAAAATTGGTTTAATAAAGATTATTATGTTATTGCAGAAATAGGTGTTAATTTTGTAGATATAGCTAAAAAAGAATGAATTTCTTTACTGGATGCAGCAAAATTGATGATAAGAAAAGCTAAAGAGTGAGGAGCACAAGCTGCTAAATTTCAAGCTTATAAAGCTGAAAAATTAGCTTCTAAATATTCTCCTGCTTATTGGGATACTAGTTGTGAACCTACTAAAAGTCAGTTTGAATTATTTAAAAAGTTTGATTCATTAAATCCAGAAGATTATAAAGAATTAGCAAATTATTGTGAAAAAGTCTGAATAGATTTTATGGCAACTCCTTTTGATTTGGAAGCTGTTGATTTTTTGGAACCTTTAATGAAATATTTTAAGGTAGCCTCTGCAGATATTACTTTTTTTCCTCTTTTAAAAAAAATTGCTAAAACTTGAAAACCAATTTTATTATCTACTGGAGCTTCAGAATATAGAGAGATAAAAGAAGCAATAAATTTTATAGAAAGAAATGGTAATAATAAAATTGCTATTTTGCATTGTGTGTTATCTTATCCTACAAAATTTGAAGATGCAAATCTGAAAAGAATAAAGTTTTTAAATGATTATTTTGGAAATGATTATATAGTTTGATATTCTGATCATACTTTACCAGATAAGTGAATGTCTATTTGTACAGCAGCTTTTTCTTTATGAGCAAGAATTATAGAAAAGCATTTTACATTGGATAAAAATTTACCTGGAAATGATCATTATCATGCTATGGATATTAATGATTTAAAAATATTGATAGAAAACTTAAATAATTTGTCAAAAGCTTTTAGTAAATTTGATCCTGATTATCTAGAAGCAGAAAAAGTAGCTAGATTAAATGCTAGAAGAAGTATAGTTTTAAAAAGAAATATGAATAAATGAGAAGTTATTTCAGAAAATGATATTACTTTTAAAAGACCAGGATATGGCATTTCACCTAAAGATATATCTAAAGTTTTAAATAAAAGATTAAATAAAAATAAAGAAAAAGATAGTATTTTATTTTTTGATGATATAGAAAGATAAGATGACGTATGATTATAGTTTATATTTATGACATACTGTTTATCACTTTTTGTTATTTTTAATTATTGCCTCAAAGGATGTAGGATCTACGCATATTTATTTTCATGTTTCTGATGAGATTGATGAAAAAGTTAAAATTCTAATGAGAATTTTAGTTGAAGAAGTTTTGGGACAAAGTAATGTAAGTTTGGAATTTATAAATATAAGAAATCTTTTTATAAAAAAGAATATTAGATTTGTAAGAGAATATTTAATATATAATTTTTTAAAAAATGATATAATACATTTAAATATTAATAATTTAAAAAGTGTATTTGTTTATAATGATACATATGTATTTATTAAAAAATTGATAAACTTTTTTAGAAAATATAATAAAAAAATATACTTAGTAGAAGATGGTTTAGCAATATATAGAGATTATAAAGTGACTGTATCTGAACTATATAAATTTTTGTACAGATTAGTTTATTGAGTAAAATTTACATCATTTATTTGAGAATTTACTCTATATGATGGTGTCTATGCTGTTTATCCTTCTAAGATTAGAACTGATATACACTATAAAAAAAAGTATAAAATTAATTTGAGGTCACTTTTGAAATTAGTTAATAGATCAACTATAGAAAGAATAATTAATACATTTAATGAAATTCTTTTTTTAAAAGGAATTGATAAAATAGATTTAATATTTGTTTTACCTCATTCAGAAAGTTTAATAGATATAAACTCCTATATTTTCTATTTGAGAGAATTTCTTACTAAGGTTACAAGAGAAAATAGAATTAAAATTTTAGTTAAGTATCATCCTAGAGAAAAAAATAAATACTTGGATGAATTTACGCATTGTCAAAAAATATATGAGATACCTTCTTTTTTCCCTATAGAATTGATATATTTAATATTCCAAATTTATAAGATAAAAGTTGATTTTATAGTGTGAGATATTTCTACTGCTTTATTTACTGCTAAGGAATTGCTTCCAAATATTAAAGTAATTTCTAATTATAATTTTATTAAAGATAATATGGTAAATAAAAATTACGACATTATTTATGATTTAATTGAGTAAAATGAAAGTCTCAATAATTATGGCAACATATAATGAACCATTAGAATATCTTAAACTATCAATAGAATCAATTTTAAATCAAACTTTTAAAGATTTTGAGTTTATAATAATTTTAGATAATCCAAAAAATCAAGAAATTGAAAATTTTATAAAAAAATATCAACAAAAAGATGATAGAATAATTTTTCTTAAAAATGAAAAAAATTTATGATTGGCTGCTAGTTTAAATAGATGAATAAAATTAGCTAAATGAAAGTATATTGCAAGAATGGATGCAGATGATGTAGCTGAGGAAACAAGATTAGAAAAGCAGTATAAATTTTTAGAAAAAAATAAAAATATAGATATTTTGTTTACTTGGACTAATTTAATAGATGAAAAGTGAAATATAATTTGAGAATTTTGTCCTAAAAAAATTGAAGTAGAAAATTTTGAGAAATATATATTTAAAAAGCCTTTATGGATACATCCAACTTTGATGATAAAATCAGATGTCTTAAAAAAGTTTTTTTATGATGAGAAAAATAGTTGAGCAGAGGATTTGGAATTATGGTTAAACTGTATTGAAAATTGATATAATTTTTCAGTTTTAGAAGAAAAATTATTTAATTATAGAGAACCTAATATTGATAATCGGAATAAAAGATTATGAAAACTGAAACACTATTCTTATTTTACTTTTAGAGTTTTATGGAAGCATAAAAATTATTTCTATAAAAGAAAAGATTTTTGGTTTAAATTTTTTTATAGCTTATTTGCTTGGTTAAGCTTAAAATTTATGCCTGATAAATTTAATATTTTTTTGTTAAAAAAGTTAGATGAAAAAAGAAAACAAAAAATAAGTTAATTAAATTAAAAATTTAATAATAAAAATTAATTTTTATAAGCTAATATTATTTAAAATCTCTTCAACTTTTATCTTCTCAATATTTCTTTCCTTATCCTCTTCAAATACTCCTTCCATTACTTTAATATAAACTTTTCAATTTCATTTATAC
>JAMOTX010000134.1 GCA_027062145.1 Candidatus Altimarinota bacterium
AAATCATTTTTAAAAACATGTTTTTTACTTCATTTTATTAAAACATCATCCAAGTAGCATCAAGACAGATTTATTTTTCAACTAGAGTAATTAACTATTTCTACATATTCACTATCATCTTTTCATTTAGGATTAATATTAATATTTCAAAGTTTTATATATCTTAAAATATTATTATTTACAAATCATGAATTGCTTTGTATTAATTTTTCATTTAAAACAATATTTTGATCTAAATTTATTTTAGTTTTTTTAATATTAGTAAAATCTAAAATTGATTTCTCATAATTATCTTTATTGTCTTTTTCATATACTTTTAAAATGATTTTATGATATCATTTTTTGTATTTAACATATCATGGATTACATTTTTTATCTGTACCTGTTTTAAATTTTCATCATTCAAAAATCCATTCACATTTTTCTAATTTATTTTTTTCTTCATATATTAAATTAATACTACATTCTTCTTTTTTACAATTATTATTTTTGTCTAATCAGCTTTGAATAATTATTTCTGGTTTTGTGATTTTTATTTTATTCTTAATTACTTTTCATCAATTATCTGAACAAATATTTTTTTCAACTATCTTTTCAATTTGTATTTCTTTTATAATCTCAATAATTTTTGGTTCTATTTTATTTTCTAAAACAAATCATCAAGTAAATATATTTCAAGTATTAGTTTCTTGTATTATTTTAAACTTTAAATCATAGTCTCATTTTGGAAAAACAATAGTTCAGGGATTACATTTATTTTCTTCTCATGATTTCCATCCTTTAAATCAAAAATCTATATCACAGGTATAATCTTTTTCCTTAAACGCACCAGTAAAACTATTTCTTAAATCAATATTTATTTTACATATATCTTTTGAATTATCACAAGTATATTTTTTTAGTTTTTTTTCTTTTTCTAAAATATAACTAGGATTTTGAAAACTAAATTTTAAGTTAAATTCATTATTTTTTTCTTTTAAAAAACTTCATGAATTATTTTCTATAATTCAACTGAAACTTTCTATTCAAGTCTCAGTTAATATTTCTCAAGAATTATTTTCTACTCATCATGAAAAAACTATAGTTCAAGTATTTTCTAATAATATTATGCTTCAACTATCTACTAAAACATTTCAAGAACTAAAAATAACAGCTCAAGTATTTTCTACAACTCCAGTTTCAACTAATATTTCTCATGAATATATTTTCGTTCAAGTATTAAAATTTATTATTTTTATAACTATTCATTTTTCAGATCAAGTATAACTAAAGCTATCTATTAAGCTTCAACTATTATTATATAAAAATAAATCTTCTCAAATATTATTTAATAAAATACTCGTATCTTTTCTATAATATTTTTTAAATTTAAAAGCTCATAATATATTTCAACTTCAAAAAATAAATTCTTTTTCTGCTTTATCCTTCAATATATATCAACTTAAACTATGTTCTGTACTTCATGAATTATATAACTCAATATACTCTAAGTCCTTATCATTAATAGTATTAGGTAAAAGCTCTGAAAACAATATTCATGCAAATACTTCATTAAATAAAAAACTATATATCAATACAAAACTAATAAATATTTTAACTTTCATACAATAAAAAAAAGTAATATAAAAACTTATATTACTTTCTCTATATTAAATCCGCATTAAATTTTTAACACTATTTAAAAAATTTACTCCAAATAATCCTAAGTGCTATACTTATAGCATTTGAAGAACTTTGTCATTTTGCCATTGAATACTCTGTGTAAATAATATGTACTGGTACTTCTTTATAAACTATTTTTTCAGTCGAAATAATGTCTATTATTTCAGAAGCATGAGTCATTCCATCTTGAGTTATTTTAATTTTTTCTAATGCTTTTTTTCTAATTACTCTATAACCATTATGAGTATCTGTTAAGTTAATATTACTTATAAAATAAGTAAATAATACACCTAGTTTTAAAATAATTTTTCTTGTAAAAGGTACTCAAACTTTTTTCTTTCACATAAATCTACTTCACAAAAGTACATCTATTTTTTTATGTTCTTTCATTATTTTTTCAAACTCTTTTAAGTCTGAAAGACTATGTTGTCAGTCTGCATCAAAAGTTATTACGTATTCTATATCTCCATATCTTCTAATATATTCAAAACCAGTTTCTAGAGCTGCTCATTGCCCTCTATTTTTATAATGATTTAAAACTATTATTTTATCTCAAAATTTTTCTAAAATATCTCTACTATTATCACGACTTCAGTCGTTTATAACCAAAATATTTTTATAACCGTTATCTAAAATATTTTTAATAGTAGATTTAACTACTTCTCACTCATTGTATGAAGGAATAATAAAAACTTCTTTACCTTTTATTACTTTTTTAGGTGAATTTTCAATTGCTAATTCTCTAATAAGACTTGTTAAAGCTTCTTTATTTTCAACATGCTTAGTTAAAAGTAAAAGCACAAAATAAAGTAAAAAAACTACTGATCAGTAAACCAAAACATCAGCTCATCTAGCAACTCAAAAAATATCTCAAATTCATTTTAAAATTCAAGGAAATAATGTAAAAGTTAATAATCAACCTCACATCAAAATAAAAAGTAAAAAATGCACTGCATTAAACTTTTCTCTTCTTCATATATCAATAGCAAGTACTAATATAATTATTCAAGATATTATAAAAAAGAATTCTAAAAGAGTCATAATTTAATTATTTTTATTTATTATTTAATTTAAATATAACTTATTTTTGTTTTTTTTCAAATAATTCCTCTATATCTTCCCTAATCTGACTAATTAATTCTAAATCTTTTAAGTCAGCAACTTTTAAATCTGGAACTCATGATTGCCTTAAACCATAAACTTCACCTGGTCATCTTATTTCTAAATCTATTTCAGCTAATTCAAAACCATTATTTGTAGACTCCATAGCTTTTAATCTATCTGTATAATTTCACTTAGTTGGAAACAAATAACAATATGATTGATGAGCTCATCTACCAACTCTTCATCTGAATTGATGTAATTGACTAAGTCAGAATCTTTCAGCTCACTCAATACACATAATAGTAGCATTTGGTACATTTACTCATACCTCTACAACTGAAGTACTAGATAATATTTGAATCTTATTTTCAGAAAAATCTTTCATGACAGCATCTTTTTCTTTAGCTTTCATTTTACCATGAAGCAATCCAACATTAAATTCTTGATAAATTGCTTCTAAGTTTTCAAAAACATGAACAGCATTCGCTAGATCTATTTTTTCTGACTCTTCTACAAGTGGTGAAATCCAAAAAACTTGTCTTCATTTTTCAAGCTCAGCTCTTACAAAATTTTCTATTTCATATCTTTGATTTTCTGTTTTTGCAACTTTAGTGTAAATATCTTTTCTACCCTTAGGATACTCTGAAATGATAGATAAATCTTGATCTCAATATAAAGTCAGAGCTAAAGTTCTAGGGATTGGAGTAGCTGTCATATTAAGATTATGAGGAACTATTCCTGTTTTATTTCAAAATCATTTTTCTAAAATCTCTCTTTGTTTTACTCCAAATCTATGTTGTTCATCTACAACAACAAATCAAAGATTATAAAAAACTACACTTTCTTGAACAA
>JAMOTX010000135.1 GCA_027062145.1 Candidatus Altimarinota bacterium
ACTTGTATTTACTTATAAACTTATGAAAAAAAGCTAGAGAAGCTATTTTAGATAACAAATACAGTGAATTCAGAGATAAATTTTGGATAAAATATGATCCAGAAAATAAAATGCACAGAGGTTAAGCCTCTATACATTTTATTTTTAATTATGAAAAAAAAGATATTAAATTTTAATTTTTTAGAGCGGTAATAAGTATAGAATAATATCTATTACTTTTAAAACCGTTTTCTAAAAATATTAAAATTTAATATCTCTTTTCTTGTAATCTTTTTCTATTGTAATACTTTTGATTAAACTAGATTGTAAATAACAAATAGGCTAAGGCTTAATTTTTTCTATTTGATTCTAAACAATACTTTATAACCATGTCTTACATTTTTTTGAAGAAATCAAAATAATTCACTCTCAGATTGGAATTGTTTTAAATTTTTTCTTATATAATCATTTATTCATATTAAGTATGGATAATTTTCATTATTAATCTCTGCTTCTTCTATTAATCACTTAATAGTAGAATAACATTTTAATAACTTAGTTCATCTATTTATTACTTTTCAATCAGATGTATAACTTTCATAATTAACTCAAGCTATAGCCATATAAGTAGCTAAATCTTTTTCAGTTTTTTCTGATTTATTATATCATTCTAATGCAACCTTTAAACATATACTATCCGTTTCAACTAATTCTAGCTTATCACTTCTAAAAGTAGATAAAAGCTTTTCATATCTAGTAGTAAGATTATGTCTTGAATCTTTATCTATAGTAGCAGCATTTAAATCTACAAGCAGATATCAAAGTCATAATTTTTTAAGATTATCAATTGTTTTATTTATATCTTTGTTATATATATAATCATTGAATTGAAAGATTAAACTATCAGATAATAATCTCGTATTGTTTTCTGATATATGATATGCCAAAAATGTTCATATCCTATATATTCAAACTTTGTTTTTATACTTTTCTGGTGGATTTCAAATATTTTCATAAATATTCATAAGTGACTTTTTAGCTGTCCTAGCTAATGACTTATTTTCACTTTGTATTTTTTTTAATATATTTTTTACTGCATATATATCAGCTTTTGTAATACCTTTAACTGCTTTTTTTATATCTTTTGTAAGATATTCATTTAAAAATTCTTCTTGTTTTGATTTATCTATATTTAAATCAAAAAGAATTTTTAAATATTCATTATGATAAGCAAAAGGAGCATCTATTGTATGAACTTGTCAGACTTTGAATTCTTTATATCAAGCATTTTTTAAATTATTAAAACTATGCGGGATAACTGAATTCACTATATACATAACTACAATCATCGAAAACACTAGGCTTCAAAACATTTTTATGTAAAAATCTTTTTCACTTATATCATCTTTATAACTTGAAAGATAATATAAACATATAGCAATCATTAATAAGAATGAAAAATACATCACTATTCAATACCATACTACCCCATAGGCAGTTATAGACCATAAAAATGTATATAATCAAGAAAATATTAGATTTAGCTTAAATAAGTTTATTTTACCTGTATTCTCTTTATCTTCTACCTTTAATCAATATATAAATAATATCAGAAATAAAAGATAGTCTATAAATAATAATAAATAACCAAACGGTAAAGTTATACTTGCAAAGAAAGTATCAAATATTCAAAAATTAAATATAGATAATTCTAAACCCAGCAATCAAACGATAGCAAAGTAATATATCTTATTTCTAAAAGGTAGAAATAAAAATAATACTGGTAATAAAGCTAAAAATAAAAATCATATATCAGTGAATTCTCCTCATTGATTTTTTTGCATTGTAAGATTCCAAGGAAGCTTCACAAAGTTGTTAATTCATTTTTCATACCCAAAATATCTTCACCAGTCTTCGTTTTTAACTGTACCATCATTATCTAAAGCGGCTCTTTTATTATCTTCTATTTTTTTTATTTCACTATCAGATAAAATAAGAGTTTTATCGAAATTAAATGATTCTGTTTTTCATCAAAGTATAGTTCAAACTGAAATATTTGGATAAGCTTGTACCATATTTTTTGCTATCCATGGTGATAAAGCTATAAAAGCTCAAAGTAAGAAAATAGATAATAAAGCCAATAATTTTTTAATATTTTCTTTATGTCTAGCTAATCATATAGATATAAATACAACACTTATTATAAATGCTACTAAAGATATACCATTAACTAATGAAATATCAGTCTTATCATATGAAATATGCATATAAGACCATAGTCATCATTTCGTAAATACTGCTATAAATAGTCCTAAAAATCATAAAAATCAAGCAAAACCTATTTCAGTATAAAATAACAAACCAATAACTGAAAGCACTAACAGTAAACTTGTTAACTTAATAGCAAAGACAAATCAAGCAAGTAAACCAATTACAAATATGAGCTTATAAGTAACTCTATTATCACTTAAAAAATCATTATTATCTAAAAAATAGTTTAGATTGTTTATTTTATCTTCACTATTTTTCTCTTTTTTAAATTTATCTAAAAGTCATCAAAAGAAATTCGTTTTACTATATGATTTTCTGAAAGTTTTAAATAGTATATATAACACTATAATACTTACGAAAAACAAACCTGGATCAAGCTTCATATCTTTAGCTTGTTCAAATATGACCATCGGCATAGCTATAAAAATAGTAGCCATCATCAATGGAATATTTAAAAATGTTTTAGTCTTATTAAATCAAAGCTTATTATTTATTTCAGTATTTTTTATATTTACTTTTAATAAATCTGATATTATAAGGATCAATAATATAAAACTTAAAAATCATCATACATTATTTAGAAAAAATGCCTGAGTAGGTGAATTAAACATATAACCGATTCAAGTAAATGTTTGCCAAGGAACCATTCAACCAGTCTCCATTATAGTACCAGCTTGTACCATTAAGTGAGGTATATTCATATAAGCACCTAAATCATCCCATCATATAGGAAAAGGTCTTACGATAGAAATCAAACTAACAGATAGTATTAAAGTAGAAACTAAAAATAAAAACTCTGTTGATACTAGTTTTAAGTAAGATCATTCTTCTATATCATACTCTACTTTATAATCTATTAATCATTCTATTAAAGAATAAATATCCTTATATGCATATCAAACAAATCATGCTAATATTAAAACTACAGAAAATAAATTATAAAATCAAAGAATTCACATAATGTCTAATAAAAACAAAAATGAGAAAAATCATATTCAAAGTGATATTATAAACCTATATATACTTGTTTCTTCTTTAGAGTGAGGTAGATAGTTTAAAACTTTTTTTCAAAATCAAATAACGATAAATAATATTGATATAGGTAAAAAACTATAAAATAATATAGTAAATATAAGTGTTACTCCGTTTCATATTCAAATATTATTATATTGAAAAAACAGGAATGACAATACACTTAAATGTAATAGAAAATACAGTCATATTTTCATTAAAGAAAATCTTGCTTTTCAATCATCATTTAGCTCAACTTGGAAATATTTATAGATACCATATATAATAGAAATAATCACTATATATGATAAATATCAATCAA
>JAMOTX010000136.1 GCA_027062145.1 Candidatus Altimarinota bacterium
AAAAAATATAACAACAAAGCTAAACAAAGCTAATGTTAATATTTTTAATAAGTAAGAAACCATATTTTTTTTGTATAAAAATTAATATTTTCAATTATTTTAGTTTTTTAACATAAAAGTACAAGTTAGATTTTGTTTTTATGTTAAAAAGTTTATTATAAAATCATTAAATCCCCCTATCTTGAATTCTTTCCCCCCAAGTGGAGAAAGAGGCTACATTTTTAATAACAACAATATGGATTACTTCGCAGAAAGTTTAAAATTACACGAAAAAATAAAATGAAAAATAGATTTTAATTCAAAACTAAAACTAGAAACAAAAGATGATTTATCTCTAGCTTATACTCCATGAGTTGCTGAGCCTTGTAGAGAAATAGCAAAAGATCCTGAAAATGCTTATAAATATACTATAAAATGAAATACTGTAATGGTAGTTTCAGATTGATCAGCAGTACTAGGTCTTGGGAATATTTGAGGTCTTGCTTGATTACCAGTTATGGAATGAAAATGTGTACTTTTCAAAGAGTTTGCATGAGTAAATGCCTTTCCTATTATTCTAGACACTCAGGATACTGAAGAAATAATAGCTACTATTAAACATATATCTCCTACCGTATGAGGTATAAATCTAGAAGATTTTTCAGCACCTAGATGTTTTGAAATAGAAGAAAGACTAAAAGCAGAGCTAGATATTCCAGTATTTCACGATGACCAACATGGTACAGCTATAGTTTGTTTAGCTGGATTAATTAACTCATTAAAAGTAACATGAAAAGAAAAAAATAATATTAAAATAGTAGTAAATTGACTTTGAGCAGCTGGTACTGCAATTATTAAATTATTAAAATTATACTGATTTAAAGACATTACTGTATGTGATAGTAAATGAATAGTTAATAAATCAAGAGATAATTTAAATAAAGAAAAATTAGAAATCTTAAACATTACGAATCCTAGAAATATAGAATGAAAATTATCAGATGCTGTAATTTGAGTTGATGTATTTATCTGAGTTTCAGCTCCATGAGTTTTAACTTGAGAAATGGTTGAAACAATGAATAATGATTCTATAATATTTGCAATGGCAAATCCTACTCCAGAAATAATGCCTGAAATTGCAAAAAAAGCTTGAGCTAAAATCATAGCAACGGGTAGATCTGATTATCCTAATCAACTAAATAATGTACTAGTATTCCCTGGAATATTTAAATGAGCATTAGAAAACAGAGTAGTAAAAATAACTGAAGAACATAAGCTTCAAGCCGCTCAAGCATTAGCTGATTATGTTAAAAATCCAACTGAAGAACAAATTATACCAAGTCCATTAGATAAAAATGTGGCAAATGTAATTGCTTGAGTTATTAAATAAATAAGATGTTGTAATAATTACAACATCTTATTTATTTAAAAGAATTATTTGACAAAAAAAACTATTAACTATAATTATATACATAATTTAGTATTTAATTATGTATTATGAATCAAATAATAGAAAATAAATATTTTTCATCAACTGACCTTAAAAATAAAACAAAAAGTGTATTAGATACTGCTCAAGATTTATGAGAAGTGTTTATTATGAATAATAACAAACCTAAAGCTGTACTTATAAGTGTTGAAAAATACAATCAATTAAATAAGCAATATATACCTGAAGTAGAACCAGATGAATGGGAAAAACAATCTATTGCTGAATATGAAAAAGAAAAAAAAGAATGAACATTAGAATTCATAGAATGAGATGAAGTATTTAGTTTTTTAAATAGTTTAAAATAATATGTATAAAATAAGACTTCAAAAAAAAGTTTTAAAATTTTTAGAAAAACATAAATGAGAAACTATTATAAAAACATTTACTATCTATATTAAAATATTACAAGATAATCCTTATAATAATAGATTAGATATAAAATTATTAAAAGGAGATAAAAAACAATATAGGTTAAGAATATGAAAATATAGATTTATTTACGAAATAATTGAAGATAAATTAATTATTAGTTTTACTGATTGAGATAATAGATGAGATATTTATAAATAATCTAGTGGTACGTGTAAATTTTACACATACCACTTTTTTTTAACATTAAAAAATAAAAGATATTGAAATATATTTTATATAGTTAAACTATTTAATATATAAAAATAAATAATTATGTATGAAAAATAGATAAAAAATATTTAAATAAAGTAGAAAGAAAAATTTCTAGAGTTTTTTGAGTAAAAAATAGAGAATAATAAATTATTCCCTATTTTCAGTCGCTCTATTTCAAAAAGAAATAGTCCATACAAGTCTTAATTGACTTCAGTACATATATTATATTTATTTATTGCAAATAATTTCAATTCCATGATAGATCAACATAAATCATTATCTGAAAAATTCATAAAAAAAGGTTTTTGGTTATATCTTTTTAGTTTTATTATTGCTCCAATTGGTTATATAATAAAAATAATAATTTCGTGAACAGTTAGTGTTGAGGAATTATGAATATTATATTGAGTAATAAGTTTACTTATTCTATTAGCTGCATATAATGACTTTTGATTTACTGAAAGTTTAAAATATTTTATACCAAAATCAATTACAAATAAAAGGTATGATGAAGTAAAAACTACAATAGCATATGCATGATTTTTTCAAATTTTTACAAGTATTATCATAACATTATTATTCTTTTCATTTTCAGATTATATAGCTTTGAATTATTTTAAAAATGAATTAGCTTCATCTGTTATTAAAGTATTTTCTCTTTATTTCATATGAATAAATATCTTTCAAATCTTTTCAACATTTTTCATCTCAGTACAAAATACTTTTTTATATAAATTAGCTGAATTTTGTAGAATATTTGTAACATTGATTTTTATTATAATTTTTGTTTTTTTAGATAACATATCTATAATCGATTTTTCTATAGCTTGGATTATTTGATTGTATTCATGAATAATATTATCATTTATTTTATATTTAAAAAAATATCATAATATTCTTAAAAAGGAAAAATTTATATTTAATAAATCCTTATTTATTAAAATATTGAAATATTCAAGTTTTGCTTTTATATGAGCTTCAGCATCAACAATATTATCACAAATAGATATGCAAATGGTAATATATTTACTTTGAGTTGAAAGTGCATGATATTATACAAATTACCTTAGTATTATAACTATTCCTTTTGTATTAATTTGACCAATTTTTTTATTTTTACTTCCAGTATTTTCAGAATTACATTCAAAATGAGATATAAATAAGATAAAAATAATAAAAAAAATATTCACTGAAAACTTTATTTTAATATGAATATGATTAAATATCTTTTTCTTTGTTTTTTCAGAAATAATCGCATTTATTTTATTCTGAGAAAAGTTTATTGAATCATGAATAATATTAAAATATTCAATTTTATTTTTAGTTTTTAATTTTCTACTTCAAATAAATTTCAATATTCTAGCATGAATATGAAAAATAAAAAATAAGGCAAAGATAATATCTATTGCTGTTATTTTTAATA
>JAMOTX010000137.1 GCA_027062145.1 Candidatus Altimarinota bacterium
AAAGAAACAAAATCAATTAATAATATTACAGTTTTTGAATGAAAAAGAGAAAATAATGATTGAAACGATAAAATAATTTTGGTTTTAGCATGAATATGAAAAATTCAAGCAGCAATAGCAATGACTTATATATTAGAAAATTATACACCAGATAAAATTATCAATATTTGAATTGCATGAAACTTAAATAATGCTGACGCAAAAATATGAGATGTTTTTTTACCAAATACTTTTATTCAACATGATATGTATTTACCATTTGAATGAGAACACTTAGATTATGCAAAAAAAGCTATATTTTTAGATTATGCAGTTGGTGATAACTTTGATTTAAATAAATTTGGTCTAATTTTAAGTTGAGTTTGTTTAACTTGAGATCAATTTGTAGATGATGAGAATAAAGTAAAAGAACTTAGGGAAGAGTATTGAGCTGATTTATGTGAAATGGAGGCATTTGCAATATTGTCAGTTGCTAGACAATATGACATGTTAGATAAATGCGTAATAATTAAAGCTATTTCAGATTGAGCAGATAATGAAGCAAGAGACGCACATATGGATAATTTAGAATTTGCTATGAATAATAGTGTAGATGTTTTAGAACTAGTAATATAAAAAAAGACTGTCATTGACGGTCTTTTTTTATATTAATATTTTTCAAAATATATATCTTCTTCATTAAAATTAAGTTTTTTTAATTTTTCTACAGATGATTCTATCATTGTCGGAGCTCAGCAAATATACGCTTCAGTATAATCTTTAATATTTTCTTTTGTTAGAAAATTAGTTGTGTATCATGAATTTATTTTATTATTTACATTATTTAATTTAAAATCATGTAAATCTTTTACTCTACTTATATAAATATGGTAATCAAAATTTGAATATTCTTGCTTTAGTTTATTTAATTCAGATATATAAAAAATATCTTCTTTTTCTCTTACTCAAAATATAAATTGAATATTTGTTGAATTATTCTCAAGTTCATATTTAAACATGTTAAATAATGGTACAAGTCATGTTCATGTTCATATGAACAGTTTATTACTGTTATTATTTTTTAATTTAAAATGTCATGCTGGTCATACTCATTTTAACTTATCTCAAATATTTAATTCGCATATGAGCTTACTTCATCATCTACCTCATTCTTCTAATTCCCGTTTTTTTATTATTAAAATAATTTTTTTTCATTCTAATCTTAATATAGAATAAGCTCTTCCTCAAATTTTATCTATTAAAAAAGTAACAAATTGTCATGGTAACATATTTAATTCTTTTTCTCATTCAAAAACCATTTCAAAAACATTATTTGTCAGATTTATTTTTTCTATTAATTTAAATTGTTGTATCATTATTTTTGCCAATTATTTATTATTATTTTAATTTTAATTAAAAAATACTATATTCAAAATCTTATTCTGAATATAGTATTTTTTTAGTTTGTTCTTTTAAGTCTGAGATTATTTCAATTGTTTTTTCTCATAAATTAAAATCTTCTATATTTTCTTTCCTTCAACTACGAAATAAATCAGTATTTCAATCAAATCATAGTATATGTTTAAAAATAGCTTCTCTAATTTTTTTATCAGAAAATTTTTGATTAATTGTTTCTCAGTATTTTTCTTGAAAATAATTATTTAATTTTACTTTTAATATTTTAAATTTATTAAAATTGAAAGTAAATTTATTTTCATTAATTGATTCAGAATTATTCATACTTTACTTTAGATTATTAATTAATATAATTTTATCATATTTAACATTTTTTACAAAATAATGAAAAAGATTTACTTAATTGATGGAAATTCATTCATTTATAGAATGTTTTTTTGATTACCAGAATTTTCTACTAAAGATTGAAAAGTAGTTAATGCAATTTTTTGAATGGCAAAGTTTTTTGTAGATAGTTTAGTTAAGCAAAATCCAGACTATTTATTATTTGTAAAAGATGCTAAGTGAAACAATTTTCGTCATGAGTTTTATGGAGATTATAAAGCCACTAGAGATAGAATGCCTGACAATTTAAGAACCCAAATAGGTGATATAGAGAAAATGATAAAGATGATGTGAGTTGATATTGTAGAAGTTGAATGATATGAGGCTGATGATGTCATTTGAACGTTAGCAGATAAATTATGA
Organism: Candidatus Altimarinota bacterium; assembly: GCA_027062145.1. GTDB lineage: Bacteria > Patescibacteriota > Gracilibacteria > BD1-5 > UBA6164 > UBA6164. Next base: position 2,143 of record JAMOTX010000137.1, read on the forward strand.
AAAAATGTAGATAATGATATTTACATACTTACTTGAGATAAAGATTTATATAGTCTTATAACAGATAATGTATCAATATATGATACTATGAAGAGAAAAATTTATAATCCTGAAAAAGCTGAAGAAAAGTTTTGAGTTATACCTAAAATGATTATTGACTATTTATCTATAGTATGAGATAAAGCTGATAATATACCTTGAATTGATTGATTTTGACCTAAAAAAGCAGTTGATTTGATAAATATCATTTGATGAATAGAAAAAATATATGATTTTGTAGAAAATAATGATTTAATTAATATTGAAGAAAAAGAAGTTAAAAATCTTTTACTTAATAATTATTGAGAAGATAATACAAAAAAAATATTTAGCTGTTTTAAATGAAAAACATTTCAAAAATTATTAAATTCTAAAGATGATGCATTTTTAAGTAAAAAACTTGCAACTATTGAATTAAATATCGATTTAGATAAAAATTTATTAATTGATGATAATTTATCGGATTGATTAGTTGAGAAAAAATTTAATTTAGAGGATTTTAAATTTAAACCAGACTTATTATTAAATGATGATATTGTTGAATATTTCAAAGAATTAGAATTTCATAGCTTAATATGAACTCAAGAAGAGATAAAAGTAAAAACATGGAGTGATATGTGATTGAAGGTTAAGGTTGTAGAAGATGAAAATTCATTAGATAATTTATATGAAAAAATAAATACATTTAAAAAAATTACTTTAGATACAGAAACTACTTCTTTAAATATAATAGAAGCTGAATTAGTATGAATAAGTCTATATTTAGATGATGTAAATATTTATTATATAAACAGACTACATTCTTGAGATTGTGTTAATGATTCTAATTTAAAAGATTTTTTAGAAAAACTATTAGATTTAGATATTTTAATAATATGACATAATTTAAAATATGATTTAGAAATACTTGAATTATTTATAAAAAATGTTTGAAATATAAATAATAATAATTATAATAATAAATCTAATTGACAAATACAATTAGAAATTTAATTTTAAATATTAATAAATAAAAAAAATGCTTAAAAGAATAATGTTATTTTTAGCTATAAATATAGCTGTAGTAGTATTAATAACTGTAATATTTGCAATATTAGAACATTTCTTTGGAATAAGGTTGGATTTATATGGTCAAAATTATGTTTCTATATGAATATATGCTGTGATTATATGATTTTCTGGATCATTTATATCTCTTTTTATGTCAAGATGGTTGGCTAAAAAATCTTATTCTATAGTTTCAATAACTAAAGATGAAGCATCTTCATTAAGATGAAAAGAAAAAGTTGTATGGGATACTGTTGCTGATTTAGCAGAAAGAAATCATATAG
>JAMOTX010000138.1 GCA_027062145.1 Candidatus Altimarinota bacterium
TTTAACTAATGAATATAATGTGTTTACATATTCATTAATTCAAGCAGTAAATTTATCAAGCTCAGTAAATTGTTCTTCAAATGTTCAAAGTACTCAGTAAGAAACTTTTGAATATATTGTTTTTTCCATAGTTGCTATTTTTTTCTGTCTTTCTTCAGCAATAAGATCATTTTCTATTTGTTTTTCTAATAATTTTTCAGGAGTTAATCAAGGTGAATTATTAGTATTTTGTTTATTTTGTTCTACTGAATTAAGTAAAATTAAATCATTCCTTCTATTATAATCTAATCAATTTAGTTTATAATATTCTTTCATCATATTTTCAGATGAATAATCTGTTTCATCTTTTTTACTAGTGCTTTCTATATTTAATATAGGTATTGGTTTTGTAGAAACTTGAACACTTAAATGAAAAATATCAGGTAGGTTTAAATCTTTTAATCATAATTCAAATTCATTAGTTCACATTTTAGCTGGTATCAAAGAAGTTGCTGCATGTTTTGATAAATGCTTATTTGATCTATTTAAAAGGTATTCAATTGTAATATTTTCTCAACCTCAGAATAAACTATGTTCATATGTTGTAAAATCTATATTTATACAAAAAAAGTCTTCACAAGGCCATTCTGAATTATCTCTAACTTTTTCATAACTTCATTTTTCAGCTTTAATACTTGATCATGGATTAAAACCAGATCAATCGGCAGAATTATTATTTTTTTCGCTATTAATTCATAAAGGTGAATCAACTCAAGCTAATCAATGAATATCTTTATTTATATTATTTATTAATCAATCTATAGCATTTTCTGATAATCAATTATTTGAAATATCATCTACACATAGATATGAATTTTGAGTATCTTTTATATCATCACTTATTTCAGGAATAATTATTTCCGGTGTTTTTATTGGTTTTGTTTGATATTTAATCTCATTATCATTATCTTGATTTCAAAAATTAGGAGATGTTAATTTTTCAACAGCATCAGTTACAGGTTTTAAAAAAGAATTTAATGCATCATCTAGTTCTTTAATAGGTTCTCAAGAATAATCTACTACATCAGCAAAAATGATTTTATCAATATCCTCTATATCAGTAATTAAATCAAATCAAGAATTATCTATATCTCAATCAGAATACAGTCATATTTTTGATACTTTATATAGTTGATTTGACTTCAAAACAGATTGTTTTATTTTATCTATTTTATAGGTTCTAAATAAATCTAAATAAGTAATAAGTATTTCATTTTGTAAACTTCAATCTAAACAATTTGGTTTTAAATATCTTAAAATTCAAGTTTTTCATGATATATCAGAATTATCAACTATGTCATTAAATGTACTTGCTGATAAATTTTTACTTTCATCTAAACATGCAGGTTGTTGATTTATTATTGCATATTTATTTATTTCTGAAAGAATTCATTTTTTTTGTTGTCATCATTCTAATTCAAATGTTTCCATTCTATCTTTGATATTTTCAAATCATTTATCTATATTTTTATACAAATTCAACGAAGTTGGGCTTCAAAATGACGCATTAGTTGAAGTACTAATGCTTAATAATAATAACAATAAAATGATTATTTTTTTCATGTTTTTAATCTAATGATTATATATATTTATTATATTTAAAAATCATCTTTTTACAAAAATAAAACCCTATTTTTTAGGGTTTTATTTTTTATCTTATCTTATCTAATGATTATTTTATCTTTATTTGTTTCTAATTTAAAAACTTTTTTATTTCTATTATTTATTATTTTTTCAGCTATATTATCCTCTATGTTATCAATAATATACCTTCTTACCTCTCTTGCTCAAAAAGTAGGGTTATATACTTTTTTTGTTATAAAATTAATTATAGATGAACTATACTCAAGAGTAAGTGATTTTTTTTCTAATCTTTCATTAAGATTTTCTAATCAAATCTTAACAATTTTTTTAATTTTATTTTTATCAAGAGGATTAAAAACTATAAGTTTATCAATTCTGTTTATAAATTCAGGTGAAAAATAATCAGTTAAATTGTTTTTGATGTTTTCAGCTGCTTTAGCGTAATCTTCTAAAATATTTTCTTCTTCAGAATCTTTAACGTTAAATCAGATACTTTCAGCTTTTTCTGAAAAATCTTCTTGCCCAATATTAGAAGTCATTATTATAATAGTATTTTTAAAATTTACTTTTTTACCTCTATTATCAGTTAATACTCATTCTTCTAGTATTTGCAATAACAAGTTATAAACTTCAAAATCTCATTTTTCTATTTCATCAAAAAGTATTACTGAGTATGGTTTTTTTCTTACTTTTTCAGTTAACATACCTCATTCTTCATATCAAACATATCATGCTGATGATCAGATAAGTTTATTAACTGAAGTTTTATCAGAATATTCACTCATATCAATTTTAATTAATGCATCTTTATCTTCATAAAAATGTTTAGTTAAAACTTTTACTAGTTCAGTTTTTCAAACTCAAGTAGGTCATAGAAATAGAAAACTTCATAATGGTCTATTTGGATCTCCAATTCAAGCTTTACTTCTAGTTATAGATTTTACTATTGATTCAATAGCTGTATCTTGACCAATTATTTCTTTTTTAATTGATTTAGGTAATTGTTTTAATCTATCAATTACGTCTTTACTTAAACTAGAGACTGGAATTCACGTAGATATACTTAATATTTTTTGAACATCTTCAGTAGTAACTGTCATTCTTTCTTTTTTTGGAATAGTGAATTTTTTCTTTACTTCAACTATTTCTTTTTCTAGTTTTAATTGATCTTCTTTTAATTTTGATGCTTTTTTATACTCTTGCGCAATTACTGCTAACTCAATATTTTTATTTATTTTAGCAATTTTTTCTTTAATTTTTTTAATACCAGTTTCATCAAAATTATATTTCATAGATTTAATACTACATGCTTCATCAATTAAATCTATAGCTTTATCAGGAAGATTTTTATCAGTAACATATCTTATTGAAAGTTCAACTGCACTTTTAACAGCAGCGTCTGAAATATTTAAATTATGATATGTTTCAAATGAATCTTTTAATCAGTTAATGATTTTTAATGTATCGTTTTTATTTGGTTCATCTACTATTATTTTTTGAAATCTTCTTTCTAGAGCAGAATCTTTTTCAATATATTTTTTATATTCATTAGTTGTAGTTGCTCAAATTATTCTAATTTTTCATCTACCCATTGCTGGTTTTAATATGTTTGATGCATCTAAAGTACCTTCTGTACCTCAAGCTCAAATCATTGTATGAATTTCATCAATAAAAAGAATTACTTCGTTCTCTACTTTAGAGGCTTCTTCTATAACTTGTTTAATCCTAGCTTCGAATTCTCATCTATATTTAGTTCAAGCAACTAATGAAGACATATCAAGTGATAAAATTTTCTTATCTTTCATTGAAAAGGGAACTTTACCTTCTTTAATTTTTAATGCTAATCATTCTGCAATAGCTGTCTTACCA
>JAMOTX010000139.1 GCA_027062145.1 Candidatus Altimarinota bacterium
CGAAATCACAATGTATAGCTTTTTGCATTAACTTTTTCACTATTACTTGAAACTTTTCATCATAACAAATCAGTTTCTGAAATAGTAGTTATAAATTCATATTTACTACTTATTTCAGCAAATTTTTCCCCTTCCCATAAAAATATCAATTTTCAATCCTCATTTTTTACATCTAAAATTTTTGTTTTATTAACTACTTTTCTTTTAGGCAAATGTTCATCCAGTAAGAAAAAATACCTTTTAAACAAATCATTGATTTTTTTAAAATTATATCTTTCATCATTTCATAAAGGAACAATATTTTTTGCATAATTCCAAAAAGATTTAGCAAATTGCACCTTTTTTACAACTACTATTTTATATAATTCATCTGACAAGCTTTCAATAAAACTTTTAAATGTATCTATATCATAACCAAATATATTTATACTTTCCAAAGTTTTAGAATTTAGATGTCTAAAACCATCTCATTTAATTCAATACAATCTAATTCATCTTCATAAAATTTGTGTAGCAACAATAGTTCATGTTTTTCACATTTTAAAAAGCAAAATAGTAGAAGGCCTTTTACTATCCCATCATTCTACAAACTTTCTAGAACCAAACAAAAATAATATATTTTCATTACTATCAATTTTTGAAAAAAGTTCTTCATTTGCTAATAGCTCATTATTTGCATATACAGCTAATTCTGTATCTGAAACCAAACTTTCAGCTATTTTTTTATTTTGTCCGGTATTTATAAGCATAATATTTTTTCATAAAAATATTTTTATTTCGTCATTTGATTTATCATAAAAAATAGAAAAATTAGCTTTTCAATTAGTATATTTTTCTCACATAAAAATCTCAAAAAAATTTTCTTTTCTCACATCTAAATTTGATAATTCTTCTTCATACTCATTTAAATTATTAAAAATATAAAAAATACTTTTTAAAATATCTTTTAAACTAGTTTCACCATCTTTTAAAGTATTTTTTGTATCTGAATCTAATTTATAAGATAATCAAACATACAAAGGTTTGTATATTCTTTGTCATTTATGATTTTCTAGATATGCTCATTTTTTATTAAAAATAGGTTGTTTTTCCTTTTCTTTATAACTTTTTAGCTGTTTATAAAAATTAGCTAATGATTTTAAAATAAGCATCTTTGTATCTTCTCATTTTTTAATTGATTCTAAATGATAGTTTTTACCAAATCCATCTACATTAAAATCATAAAGATTATATTTATAAATAGATGATAAAATATAGCTATTAAAAATATTTCTTTCTGTGTTTAATTCTTTTTCAAAAGCTTTTTGGAATGTTGCACTATATTCAAACATAAATGTATTTTCTTTTTCTAGAAATTTTTGTTTAATATCTTCAAGTCATCATTCTTTATCCAATCATGCTCATTTATGTGCTTCATCTATAAGTAAAATTGAATTTGCAGGTAAATCTTCTTTTATTCATTGATAAGTTGTTAATTTTCAGCTTATTTCAATATCAGCAAATAAACTAATATGGTTAAAATCAATTATAGTTCAATTATCTTGTAGATTTCAAAGTCAAGCTGTTAAAAACTTAGTTAAAAATCATTTATGTTGCTTTCTTAACTCATCAGATGGAACAATAATAAATAAATCTTTTAAGTTATTTCATTTTTTATTTTCAAATAATATATACATATATACAGTTGCATACATTAACAATGTTTTTCAACTTCAAGTAGCCATCCAATAACCAAGCCTTTTAAAATCATTATTTAGTTGACTTTCTATATCTAAACTTCATATTTTTTTAAGTGTATGTTTGTTTATATAGTCTAAGTAATCTAATTTAAAAGCATTATTATCTTTTAATGAAAAAAATATAAAGGTATAAAAAAGAGTTAAATACTGATAATACCTAAAACCAAAAAATTCTCATTCAATAGTCTTTTGATAAAATTTTTCTACTTTTTCTAAAAAATATAAAAATAAATTAAAATCTATTTCATCTTTATAAGATAAATCTTTTACAAATAATGAAATATTATCTTTAAAATCTTTTATAATATCTTGTAGACTATCATCATATCCATCTTGTAAAACTCTTAAATAAAAATTTCTAAAATCATTTACTTTATTTTTATCAATAATTTTATTTTCCATAAATGTAAATAATATACTATCACTTTGCCAAGTATTGTCTATTTGTATTTTCATGTTTTTTGTATTTTTAAATAAATTAAATGGCTTTTTCATACTTTGTAGGTGCCTTATCATATTCTCATTTAGGAATATATTTCCAGACTAATAAATTTACTTTTTGATTAAAAGTACAAAAATATTTATTCTTACTGTAATTTAAACCTAATTTATATCTAGAACATTTCTCTTTAAAATAATATAATATTTCAAACTTATGCTTTTTATTTTTAGATATTTTTAGAATTATATCATTATTTTTTGATAAACTAAATAAATCCAGAGCATTTTCATGTTTTTTAGTTTCAAAAAATTTTTCTAAACTATTTGTATTATTTTCAATATCATGAAATGAAAGTCTTATAAGTCATGCCATTAAATCTGCTAACTGAATAATTCAACTGTTTTTTGAATCAATTTCTTTATGATTTTTAATATTTGGAAATATAAAATCTTTAAACTCTGGAAATAGTAATATATTATCTTTATACTTTTTCTTTAAATTTGTATTTTTTAAATAAAAAATAATATCTTTTTCCCAGTCTATTGCTGTATGTTCATCTGGATAAAATTCCCATTCTACATCATCTTCAAAATTATAAAAAGTTTTAATTCTTTTAAGTAAATGATAATACATTCTTTTAAAATTTTCGATATCATCTCTTCAAGATATATTATGTCTCTCATCATTATTATCCCAAGTTATTGTTGCTAATAAAACTCTTTTACTAGCAATATATTTTATTAAAATATCAATAATTTCTTTAATTGATTTCATTTTACTTCAATGTCACTTAATATCATTGAATTTTATTTCAGATATAATATTTTTTCTCAAAATTTCCATAATTTCATTATTTAATAATAACATATTTTGTTTCTCTCAAGCTAATGCTGCTATAGTTCAAAATCTATGATTTCAAATATATCCTGATTCATCAGTATAAATTTGTATTATTTTTTTCATACACACTATTTATCTAATAAATTCTTTAATAATTCTTCAATTTATATTTTTTTTCCGTTTTAATTGTTTATTTGATAGGCTATTTTTCTTTTTCTTAATAATATTTAAATAAAAATCTTTATCTTTTTCTGTTAAAATTCACTTTTCATAATAATATTCTATTACTTTTTTATGGACACTTTTATATAAATTTTCCCTAACTCTTAATATAGAAGAAAAAAAACTGTTTATATTAATATTTTCATCAAGATTATTAAATTTTTTAGCACAAACCTGTCAAACTACTACTTTATTTCCATTTTCTTTATTTTTAAGAATACAAATATTTCTTATAGGATA
>JAMOTX010000140.1 GCA_027062145.1 Candidatus Altimarinota bacterium
AGTAAAAGCAATAATTCAAATATAGAATTGTAAGATATCCAATAAGGATATCTTTTTTATTGACTATTGAATTAAATATTATATAGTTAAAATACTATCGAAATGTAGTAAAAAAACAAAAACAAAGGACATACTATGAGTTATATTCCATATGTAGTTGAAAAAACTGGTAAAGGTGAAAGAACTTACGACATCTATTCTAGATTATTAAAAGATAGAATAGTTATGTTAAGTGGAGAAGTAAATGATGCAGTAGCATCAACAATTGTTGCTCAGTTTTTATTTTTAGAAGCTGAGGATCCTGATAAAGACATTTATTTTTATATAAATTCTCCTGGTGGTGTAGTAACTGCTGGTATGGCAATGTTTGATACTATGAATTTCATAAAACCTGATGTATCAACAATATGTATTGGTCAAGCTGCTTCAATGGGTGCATTTCTCTTAAGTGCAGGAACTAAAGGTAAAAGATATTGTTTACCACATGCAAGAGTTATGATTCATCAACCATTAGGTGGAGCACAAGGTCAAGCAAGCGATATAGAAATTCAAGCTGACGAAATTATTCGTATGAAAAAAGAGTTAACTCAAATCATGTCAGATAATACTTATGGCAAAACTAGTTATAAAAAAATGGTAAAACTAACTGATAGAGATAATTATTTATCAGCACAAAAAACAATTAAACTAGGTTTAATTGATGGTATTTTAAAAAGAGACACAAAAAAAGGGAAATAAAAAGACAAGCTAAGCTTGTCTTTTGTTTTGTTTTATTTTATTTTATTTTATTTTATTCTCTTTCCAATGAATTCATTTAATTCACTAATTTTAACAATTTCTTGTTCCATACTATCTCTAAATCTAACTGTTACATTTCATTCATCATAATTAGTAGAATCTATAGAAATACAAAATGGAACTCATATTTCATCCATTCTAGCAAATCTCTTCCCTATACTTCATACTTCGTCATATTCACATACAAAATCTTCAGATAATTGAGAATATATTTCTTTACCTAAATGTCATAATTTTTTAATAACAGGAAGTACTCATACTTTAATTGGAGCAATTCTTGGCTCAAATTTTAAGTAAGATCTATCATTTTCTTCATCAATAGTATAAGCATTACATAAAGCAGCTAAAGTAATTCTACCTAAACCCATTGCAGGTTCTATAACAAAAGGTAAAAATCTTTTATTATTAACAGCATCAAAGTAACTCAAGTTTTGTTTAGATGCTTTCATATGAGCATTTAAATCATAATCAGTTCTATTTGCAAGTGTTTCAATTTCACCCCATCCAAATGGATATAAATAATCAAAATCTCAAGCTTCTTTAGAATAATGAGGTAATTCATCTTTTTTAATAGGAGAAAATCTTACATTTTCTTCATTTAATCAAATAGTTTTAGTAAAAAAGTTTTGTGAATTTTCTTTCCACATCTTAAATGCTTCATCATCTTCACCAGGAGTAACAAAATATTCAATTTCCATTTGTTCGAATTCTCTTGTTCTAAAGATGAAATTACCAGGAGTTATTTCGTTTCTAAAAGATTTACCTACTTGAGCAATACCAAAAGGTAATTTTCTTCTTGAACTTCTAGCTACATTTACAAAGTCTACAAATTGACCTTGAGCAGTTTCTGGTCTCAAGTAAGCAACTGATGAGCTATCTTCAGTAACTCAAAGATGAGTTTTAAGCATTAAGTTAAATTTCTTAATTTCAGAAAAGTTTTTTGATTTACAATCTGGACATTCAATTCACATATCAATAACCATTTTATCTAATTCTTTTGAATCAGTTTTATCTCATGCATAATTAGTAGGTTCAGACTCTCCTGCTTCAATCTTATTATCAATAAGTTTATCTGCTCTCCATCTTGCTTTACATTCTTTACAATCCATTAAAGGATCAGCAAATCCTCATACATGTCATGAAGCTTCCCAGACTTTAGGATTCATGATAAGTGATGCATCAATAAGCATAGTATCAGTTCTTTTTTGAATAAATTCTTTTTTCCAAAGATTAGCTATGTTATCTTTTAAAAGTGAACCATATGGACCATAATCCCATGAATTAGCCAATCATCCATATATTTCTGATCAAGGATAAACAAAACCCCTATTTTGACATAGATTAACTATATCTTTCATTTCAACTTTTTTACTCATAAGACAATAATTTATTAAATAAATATTTAAAAGAAAAAGACCCATAAGGCAAAATCTTTTAAATTATTGCCTTCAGGGTCCTGTAATAACAAGGACGGTTCCACCCGAAGTATTTACTTTTGTAAATATTTTATATTACGGTTTCCAATCCGAAATATTTACTTAATCTAAGTATATATCAGTGTTTAAATTTGTAAAGAATATTTTTTAAAAAAATTAAAAAAATAAAAGACCAAAAGTATTAACTTTTAGTCTTTTTTATTTAATTAGTAACCATAGCATATCTTTTTTCATTAATAGCTAACTTGATAGTTTCTAATAATTCTTTCATATTTTCAAAACTTAAACTTATTTCATCCATTATTACAAAAGCTTTATCTATATCATTCATAAATAATTCTTCAAAGTCAGAAAAAGTATCTGTATCCCAAGTTGCAAACGCAAATAAATCATCATAACTATTTTGATTAACATTATCTATAATACGATCAATTTGTATTGAAGACATATATTTATCATATTTAGCTAAATTAAAATCATCAGCAGTTTTGTTTATAGATTCAATTAATGATTCCATAAGTATTTTTTCATTACCAACTTCAATATCACATATAAATACAGCAAACCCTCTATTTTTAAATAGAGTATGATATATTCCTGCAGAATAGACTAATTCATTTTGTTCACGTAAAACATCATCAATAGAAGTTAATCCAGCTTTTTCATTTAAATAATCTAGTACATAATCTCCTAAATATGTATCTTCTAATATATCAAATAAAATAAAGTTCATCCGTCTAGATGATGTACTATTTAAAATAAAGTTACCTTTATTAAATTCACCTGTATTATTATTATATAACATATTAAACTCATCATCACTTTCTTTAAATTTAAATCGTTGTGATTGAGTAATAATATAGCTCAATATATCATCAATAGATGCATCTTTAGTTGAGTCATATGTAATATTAAATTCAAAATCTTTTTTTTCTAAAAAATGACTTTTAATGCAAATTACATCTTCTATTTCAAATGTTTGAATAGTTTCAAAAATACCAGTAACATTATGCTCATCATCATAATTAGAAATACTTGTTTTAGCTGATCTATAAAATGATGATTGAGAATCATCTAAATAACCTAATACTTCATTACTCACTATAGATTTTTCAGTATTGAATTCCTTATTACTGATTTTAGTTAAATCATTAAGTGCAATATTTAACATTACTTTAATTGCTAATCTAGCTTTTTTTGAGATAGTTTTAAAGTAATAATCTATACTTTCA
>JAMOTX010000141.1 GCA_027062145.1 Candidatus Altimarinota bacterium
TAAAAGTATTACTAAGTATGATATATGACATATAAAGACAAAATAACTATTTCTATTTCAAAAAGTTTACTTACTCAAATAGATAATAAAATCGATAAAGTAAATTTTAAGAATAGAAGTCATGTGATTGATAGTTTAGTTAGAGAATGATTAAAGCTTAGACAAGATGTTTGAGCTGTGATACTAGCTCATGAAAAGAAATGGAATTCATGAGAGTATCCTCTAGATATACCTAAAGTTTTAATTAAAATAGACGGTAAAACCTTATTGGAAAAGCATTTAGAAAACTTAAAAACTGCTAATATTGATAATGTAGTTATTGCTGTTTCTTATAAAAAAGAAATGATAATAGATTTCGTTAATAAAAAATTTTTTTGATTAAAAGTAACCTTTCTTGATGTTAATGAAGATGACTTAAGTTTAAAAATAATTAGTGAGGCTAATAAAATCTTAGACACAAATAAGATATTAACTATTCTGGGTGATAATTATTTTTATCCATTAAACTTAACGGATTTTATATATTATCATAATATAAATAATTCTGATTTAACTATTATTGTTAGTACTATTGATTTATCGAATTGATATTGAAATATAAAACTCGAATGAAATAATATTGTAAAATTTGTAGAAAAACCAAAGACTAAAGAAGATATCTCATATCTAATAAATGCTTGAATATATTTAATGGATTCTTCAAAGATACCAAGTAGTACAGAAAATTTAAAAATTGAAAAAGCGTTATTTCCAGATTTTGTAAAAAAGGCAAAAGTGAAAGCATATTTTCATAATTGAAAATATTTTCATATACAAGATGATAAAATTTTAAAATTATTTAATAATTAATATAAAATGAAAAAAATAAAAAAATGTGTAATTCCAGCTGCTTGATTCGGTACTAGATTTTTACCAGCTACAAAAGCTTTACCAAAAGAAATGTTTCCGATTATAGATAAACCAGTTATGCAATATTTGATTGAAGAAGCGGTTCAGGCTTGATGTGAAGATATTATTATAATAACATGAAGAAATAAAAGAGCAATTGAAGATCATTTTGATTCGAATTATGAGCTTGAAAAAAATCTTGAAAGTAAAAATAAATTTGAGCTATTAGAACAAGTGAAAATGCTTAATAATATGGCAAATATTACTTATTTAAGACAGCCTTATCCAAGATGAGATTGAGATGCAATATTAAGAGCTAAACCTTTTATTTGAGAAGAACCTTTTTTAGTTTTATTTGGTGATGACTTAATTGATTCTGATAAAAGTTGAGCTGAACAATTAGTTGAAGTATTTGAAAGAAAAAATTCTAGTGTTATTGCTTCTATTCCAGTTAATGATGATGAAGTTTCACAATATTGAATTATCGAATCTGGTAATTCAGATTGAAATTCTTTTGTAGTAGATAAATTTTTAGAAAAACCAAGTTCTAGTGAAACTAAATCTAGAAATTGAGTAATTTGAAAATACGTTGTAACAAATGATATATTTAAGTATTTACAAAAAGCATCTGATACAAAGACTAGTTGAGAAATAAGATTAGCTGATGCTTTTGAATTAATGAGACAAGAAAAAGATATATATTGAGTTAATATGGAATGAAATAGATATGATACATGAAGTAAAATATGATTTTTAAAAGCAACTATTGCTTATTGATTAAAAAATGATGAAATTAAAAACGAATTAATAGAATATTTAAAAACTTTAAAATTTTAATATATGATAAATATAAGTATTAAAAAACTTTTATTTTCTAAAAGTTTTTTAAGTCTAAAGTATAAAACAAAATCAAAAGAAGTAATGAAGAATATTAATAAAAAATATTCAACTTGATGACTTGCTTTTTTAGAAGTAGACAAAAATAATGATATTGACAGAATTGAAAAATTTGTAGGAGAAAAAAAGAAAATCTTTAATAATATTGTTATTCTTTGAATAGGATGAAGTGCACTTTGAACTAGAGCAGTTATGCATGCTATTAAGTGAAAATATTATAATGAACTTTCTAAAGAAGATAGATGAAATAATCCAAAACTACATATAATTGATAATATTGATCCAATTGAAATTAACCATATTTTGAAGTTAATAAAACTAGAAGAGACCTTATTTTTAGTTATTTCTAAATCAGGTTCAACATTAGAAACAGTTTCGCAATTTATGTTTTTTAAAGATTTAATTATTAAAAGATGATTAAATTTACAAAAACATTTTACTATTATTGCTTGAGAAAAATCTAATTTTAAGGATAAGTACTTATCTGAATGATATGATGTTTTTGATTTACCAGATTGAATTTGATGAAGATTTTCGGCTTTTTCTAATGTTTGATTATTGCCGTTAGCATTTATTTGAATTAATATTAGAGAAATATTAGAATGAGTTACTAAGGTTAAAAAAAGTCTTTTATCCGAAGATATTTTTAATAATAATGCTTTATTAACATCAATAATTCAATACCATACTTATTTTGAATTATCTAAAAATATCACTGTTTTTTTCCCATATATTGCTAATTTTACCTCTATTTGAGAATGGTATAAACAAATGATATGAGAAAGTTTATGAAAATGAGGTATTTGAGTAACTTTAACTAGCGCTATCTGAGTAACGGATCAACATTCACAACTTCAATTGTATTATGATTGACCTAATGATAAATTAATAATTTTTCTTGAATTAGAAGAGTTCCCAATAGATTATAAGATTTGAAATAATAATAAATTCACATTTTGATCACTAATGTCTGTTTCTAAAGCATGAACTGAAGAATCCATATCTAGTTATAATAAAATTAATTATACTATTAAGATGAAAAATATAAGTGAAAGATCTATATGAGAACTTATACTTACTTTGGAAATGCAAACTGCTATACTATGAGAGTTTTATTGATTTAATGCTTTTGATCAACCTGGTGTTGAAATATGAAAAGAAATAACTAGGCAAAAAATTAGAGAAAATATTTGAATTGTAGAAGATTTAGAATGATTTAATAAATAGAATAAAAATGAAAAAAATTGTTACTATATGATGATGAAACGGTCAATCAAATTTATTAGATTGATTTAATGAATTATTATGAAATAAGGTTAATGTGTCTTCAATTGTTTCTATGAGTGACGATTGAAGAACTACATGAATGCTTATGAAAAGCTTTAATAATGAACTATGACTTCATTTGCCACCACCTTGAGATTTAAGAAGGTGTTTGTTTTCACTTTCTTGAAGTGAATTTAAAAATGATTTTATAGATATTTTTGAGAAAGTAATTGATTTAGAATGAAGTATTTTAGATTATACTATTTTAGAAATAATTACTGGCTTTTGAAAATCAAATAGTTTTATTAAGTATCTTGAATCTTTTGATTTAAAGTTTCTTAATTTTAAATTAGATTTAAAGACTAATATTAAATGACATAAGTTTTGAAATATATTAATGGCTTC
>JAMOTX010000142.1 GCA_027062145.1 Candidatus Altimarinota bacterium
AAGTCATTGCTCCCGACCAATATCATGATCAATTAACTTCAGTTCATTTTTTTGCCATTATTAAAAATTCATAATCATCAGTAACTTCGTCAGCATCAGCTACTAGTACTTTTTTAGGATCGACTTTCATTTCTAAACAAATTCATCATTTTCAATAATTTCTTTCTCAATCTAATTTTTGAGATAAATATCAATAAACACTTTTATTTCTTGAAAATCCTTTTGGTGCAGTTTTATCATATTCTTTAGCAATTTTAACATTTAATGGACTAGCATTAGCTGCAATATAAATATCTTTTTCCATAAGTATTCAACGTGGAACTAATCAATCCATAGCAATATCTTTTAATCCGTCTAATGTAGTATAATGAAAAACACTAACGTATGATGTAGGTACTTTTTCAAAATTTTGACTATTAAATGAATAAGTATTATATTTTGTTGTTAATTTTGCTGACAAAGTAGTCTTTGCATCAAGCTCACTAAGAATCCTAATATCTTTAGGTGCATTTTTTACAAAATCATAAAAATTTGTTTGTTTATAATATCAATTTTCAACCAAGTTTCAGTATAATCTTAATACATCAGTAGATATAGTAAAACCTTCTTTTTCCAATTTATTTAAATCTCATTTATCTATTTTTTCTATTATTTTTTCTAATAAACTACTATCTACTCATGATCAAATAATTAATCATTTAAGATTATTAATTTTATCATTTTTAGCATCTATATCTTTATAAATAAATTCTGGTCTCATTATTTCTTCTTTTCAATCAGACTTAAGAGGAATAAATAACCATCATTCATAGGCTTCTCAATTATTATCTTTTATTGTTAATTGAACTTGAAATCAAGCTTTTTCAGTAACTCATTTATAATCATCATGCATATTCTCTAAATCTAATAATTTATCTTTTCAAACAATTCAATTATCTACGAATTTAACAGAAATATCCTCATATCATCATTTAAATAAATCTAATCAGTTATTTTTCAATATTTTTTCTATTGCTCTCTTTAAACTAGGGATTTTTTTAAATCATTTTTTTAGCATGACTTTTGGAATAGTTTTATCTAAGTATTCTATTTCATCAAAAGATCTCCACATTTTTCAAGTAAATTCTTTTTTATTTAAATCATTAGAAATCCATCATTTTTTATCTAATATTTTAATTAATTTAGCTAAAGAACTTTTTTTATCTCAATAAATTTCTTTAGTCCATTTTGAAAACTCTTTTGAATCCTTAACTGCAAGATAAATATCTTCAATAAATTTTGATGGATCTTTTGTTTTATTAAAATTCAATATTGCATTATGAACTATTGTATCATACTGACTAAATCTAATAGAATTTTCAACACTTGAAATCATAGATAAATTGGCAATAGAATCAATATCTGATCTACTTCATAAAACTATATAATCCTGTAAATCATGCATAGCTGATTTAGCTATCAATTCTGCTATTGAAAAATAATTAATTACCTCAGATCATGTATTAGTTTTAATCAATTTTAAAATAAATCTTAAATCAAAATTTATCACTATTTTTTTTAATTTGATTAATTATATCAAAACTAAGATCAATATTTTCTTTTTCAGTACTATAAATATATTTATTTTTACTTCAAATAACTACCTCAAGCTTAGATAGTTCAGCTTTTGATAAATTTTCTTTTAAATAAATGAAATATTCAGATATATATATTTCAATATATTTAGGATTATTTATAAACTTTTTATCAATATCTAATATAATATTAAATTTTAATAATTCATAATTATCCAAATTTAATATATCTTTTTTAATCAATTCTATATTGAAAGTTTCTTTGATTTTTCACTTAATTAACAATACTTCTTTACTTCAAATTCAAGTACCTTTATTCTTTTCTGTATTATTAAACGCACTTTTTACAGTTTTTTTTGTTATCTCACTTCATTTATAAATAATTGATGAAAATCTTTTTTTGTAATCACTTATGCTTTTAAAAATTAATGATTTTTTGATTCATAATTTTTCTAATTTTAATACAATTTTAGCTATTTTTGGCATTTTCATTATTCATTGAACACCAAATGCTGTACCAATTAATCATGCAAATCAAAAAAGTGAATCATAAAAATGTTTATCCATTTTGTAATTTAATTCATTTTCATTAAGTAATCCATATGATCACATTGTAGAAAAAACTCATTCATCACTTCAAAATAAATCAGTAAAATCACTAGGTACACTTGTAGCAGCTCAAGCATAAGGTATCATCATAGTCGATACAAAAGCTATATATTTAAGCATCAAATCTCATTCTATTTTTCTATCTTTTTCTGATAACATATCTACTCAAACAACTTTTTCTACTTTATTATATTCCAAGACCTTACTATCTATACTTGATTCGTAATTAAATACTACTTGTAAAGAAAAAAATCATTCATCGAAATTACCATCTTCATTTACTTCTGATTCAAACATTTCTTCTATTTCTTCTATTTTTTTATTTTTATCAAAATATCAAAAATCAATATTGTCTTTGTTTAAATATACATTTGCAGTTGGAAGTAATGTATAGTTAATAAAACCTAATTCATCTCCAATCTGCTCATTAATAATCCACTTATAGCTAAGTAAATCCTCATCAGATTCTCATATTTTATTTAATACTTCATCTATTTTTTCAGATGATTTTAAAACTTTTATTTTTATTGATTTTTTGATTTTACTTAATATTTTTGGATTCATTCCTCATAAATTTTCATGTATATATTTTCTATATCAAAGTAAAATTTTTCAAAAATTTAATCAAAGTTTTTCGAAAATTTCTTGTTTATTATTAAAATCAGATATATCATTTTTAGAAAACTCAAAAAAATTGAAAACTTCATTTTTTTGAGTTTCAATATTTTCTTCAAGTAAGACATTAGTATCCTTACTATCAATTAATCAGTTATTAGTATTTTCTAAATTTCTCATTATATTGTTTTATATACTATATAAATAGTAACATATAAATTAATATACAGCAAAAATTTAACTATAAATAGTTATCAAATATTGATACATTTGAAAACAATTTAATCTATAATTGGAACATTATATACAATTATAAAATCAAAATTCAATATATTGGTTATTCTGGTTCAAATAGATTATACAATCTAGTTATTTTCATAGATAATACATGTGTTGATAGTTTTATAATCAATTTAGATTATAATAGCTATTGGTATATAAAATAAAAAAAAGAGAGTAATAATTACTCTCTTTTTTAATTTTTTAAATTTTCATATGCTTTAATAATTCTATCTTTCATTTTTTCTTCTCAACTAGCTAACCATTTTCTTGGATCATAATATCATTTATTTGGTAAGTCTCTTCATTCAGGATTTCAAATTTGTCATTCCATGTAAGCATTATTATTTTTAATATAATCATT
>JAMOTX010000143.1 GCA_027062145.1 Candidatus Altimarinota bacterium
TGTATTTCAAATAATATTGAATAATAATTTTCAATTAAACATTCATTCTATTAACATTGATATATTTACATCAGAAAAAAACGAATATATAAAAAATATTAAAACAAAAGGTATAACTGAAATAAACGCAATTACTAATGAGTATATTGAAATAATTATTTTTGAAATAATCCAATTAAAGAAATTTTTAAACAAAACTCCCAAATCTAAGATAGTTTGTAAAATAAAATTTCTATTAGTTTCTTTTTTTCAAAAAGTAAACACACTTTTTGTTTTTTTTAACAAATTTATCATAAAATTTAATTATAATTTAATATACAATTATAATAAGTAGAAAGAGTAAATTTGCAATATAAAGTGAAAAATATAATATACTATTATAAATAAAATATTAATTTAATAAATATTGATATTTATTATTAAATTCAGCTATATTAAATATGAAAAAATACGAAATCATATTCTGAGTATTAAAGGTTCCATTTGATTTTATGATAATATTTTTATCATTTTTTATTGCGAAAGAAATTAGATTAATAACAGATTTAATTCCTTGAATTAAATTACCTATACAAACAATAGATAATCCTACATTAATAAATTTTGCATTGATTTGAGCAATATTATATATTATAGTTTTAACACTTCATTCTCTATATTTCATAAAAATTACAGCTTCTAAAATAAAAGAATTCTTATGAATAATTAGATATTCAATTTATTGGCTAATTTTTTACTTAGTAATAGTGTTTTTATGAAAATGATTTATCTATAACACAGAGATACCTAGGTTAATAGTTTTATTTACATTTATAATATGAACTACTTTAGTTATTTTTGAAAGAATTATACTAAATAATATTGAATATTATCTACTAAATAAATGAATTTTAGCAAAAAAAAGATTATTAATAGTATCAAATAAAAGTAAGGAAAGTATTATTGAAATAATAGATGATATAAAAAAATCTAATGTGTATAAAATTATTTGATATTCAAACAGTAAAAATATTGAAACAAAATGATTAAGATATATATGAGCAATAGATAAAGTACAAAAAATATTTGAAAGTAAAAAAATAGATGAAGTTTTATATATAGATAGTGATTATTCTAAAAAAGAGCTATTTATACTATGGGAATTAACAAGGATATTTTGAATAAGATATAGATATATAACAAATTCTTTTGATATAACTAAATCTAATACTACATTGTCACTTATAAATAATATACCTGTAATAGAAATAAAAAATTCACCTCTTGATAATTGGTGAAAAGTTTGAAAAAGAATATTTGATTTAATTTCTTGAATATTCTGAATATTCATATTACTACCATTATTTATAGTAATATGAATATTTATAAAAATTGAAGATCCTAAATGACCTGTTATATATAAGAATAAAAGAATATGACAAAATTGAAAAGAATTCAATTTGTATAAGTTCAGGTATATGAAATGGAAATATTGTACAAAAGATGCATATAATAATGACAATAAAGCATTATTATATGAAAAAGAGTTAATTAAAAATAACAGCTCTAGAAACTGACCATTATATAAAATACAAAATGATCCAAGAAAAACTAAAATATGAACATTTATTGAAAAATACTCTATTGATGAATTTCCTCAATTTTTCAATTTGATTATTTGAAATATGAGTTTAGTTTGACCTAGACCTCATCAACCAAGAGAAGTAGATAAATATTCTTTAGATGAAAAAAGATTATTAACTATAAAACCATGAATCACATGAATGGCTCAAGTTAATTGAAGAGAAAAAAATGATTTTAAGGAAGAATCTAAATTAGATATATTTTACATAGAAAACTGGAGCACTATATTAGATTTAAAAATTATATTAAAAACATTTAGTGTAATTTTTTCAAGAAAATAAGAACTACAATATATAGTTCTTATTTTTTGTAAATAATTTCAATTTCCCTTTCATCATCTGTATTTCATTTTTTTAATATAATTTCTATATCTGGTTTATAATATTTTTCTATAATATCTGGCCACTCTATTAATATAATTCAATCATTATTATCTAATATATCCTCTGCTCAAATAGCAAAAAATTCATCATAAGATTTTAATCTATATAAATCAAAATGATATACATCATTATATTTGTTATAATATGTATAAGTAGGTGAGGTTACATCACATTTTAAATCTAATATATTGTTAATAATATATTTTGATACAGTAGTTTTTCAAGCTCATAAATCTCATCTTAAAAAAATTAAAGATGGCTTATTAATCCTAATATCTAAAGAATTAATATTATTTATAGAATATTTTATTTTCATAACAAGTAAAAAGTAGTTTAAAATTTGCTAATATAGTTTTAATAAGATATAATTTATTTATACATTATATAACTTAATAAAATAATTTTATGGAAACTTTAATAGAAGTAAATAAAAAAGAAGAAAATGGTATATTCATTTTTGAATTTAACTGAGAATTAGATGAAACAAATGCAGATAAAACATTTAAAACAATCTATGATCAAGTTGGAGATTTTGATGGTAAAAATATTATTTTTAATCTATCAGGTCTTAAATATTTAAATTCAAAATCAATTGGTTATATTGCTGATGTTTTCTCTAATATTGAAGATGCTGATGGTAAAATGGTTATCTCTAACTGTTCTGATGGAGTAAAAGATATTTTAGAATTAGTAGGTATTACAACTATTATTACTACTGTTGATACAGAAGCAGAAGCATTAGCAGCGATTAAATAAGCCTTAATCCACTAATATAAATAAAAATAAAAAAGAGATTAATAATCTCTTTTTTTATTCGATTATTTTTTTTAATTTATTATGAAATTCTCAAATAGAAAACATTTTTGCTCTATTTTCACAATCCTTTCTCATTTCTAAAGATTTTTTTTGACTTAAGTAATTAACTCAATCAATAATATCATCTATATATCATTCCTTTCAGATTAAAACTCATGTTTTTTTATCTATAATTGTTTCCTTAAGTCATCAATCATTAACTCATAAAACTGGTTTTCATGCAGACATACTTTCAACTGGACTCATTCAAAAATCTTCATCAATAGGTATGTATATTGTAGCTATACAATTCCCTACATAGTCTGTAAATCATACATTTCATGGTAAGGTAACAAATTTTATATTTGTAAATCATTCAGCCATATTAAATATTTTTTCACGTGAAGGATCATTTTCTCAATAAATTACAACTAATTTTTTATTTGGCATTTTCGTAAATGATTTCACAACCAAATCAACTCTTTTAGCATCAGATAATCTAGCAAAAGATAAATAATAATCCTTTTGTCATATATATTTAAATTCTTCTAAATTAACAGGTGGATATAAAACAATAGAATCTAATCATAAAAATTGTTTTATTCTATTTTGAGTATTAATAGAATTG
>JAMOTX010000144.1 GCA_027062145.1 Candidatus Altimarinota bacterium
AAATATTACTGTTTTCTTTCAAGGAATATGTTTTACAACTTCTTTTATAGGATGATATTTAAAATTTTGTTTATCAGAAATAATCCTTAGATCTTCTATATCTTTTTTCTTGAAAGGTTTAATTTCATTTTCACCATTAAATCTACAGTAAGCTTCATGAATTCACATACAATATTTTGCTAACTTACAAATACTACATTTTCAAGTAAAAGTAATTTCATGAGCAGGCAATGTTCTCCATGTATATTTCCAAAGATTTTTATTTGTTAATGTACACAAAGGAAAATGATAAAGCCTAAATTTATTTTCTCAAAATATTTCTCACCATTTCTCAAAAACTTCTAAATTATACTTCATTACATCAGAATAAGTTACTCTAGTAAGTTCTAAATTTTTGATAGCCCAACCTTCATATTCCATCATAATAGAGCTAATAAAATCTATTCCTGAAAAATTTTTGTGAATATATTCATAAATTTTATCTAAATGTTTGTGGTTTTGTCATTGTATAATAATTCTAAGCTCCAAGGTTTGATTATTATATTTTTTGTACTTTAAAATATTATTTATTCATTTATTCACTAGTTCCCAACTTCATTCTTTTTTTGTAATTTCTTCATGAGTCTTTTGGTCATATCAATGCAAAGGAATTACAATATGATAATTATCCAATGTTGAAATTTGCTTAGTAAATTCTTCATCTGCAAATCTATCTCAATGAGTAAGTTGAACTAATCTAGCTTCAGGAATTTTTTCTTTTATATATGATAAAATTTTAAAGTATTCTGGATTTAAAGTAGGTTCTCATCAAGTAATAGTCCATGTATATTTATCCTCAGGAAATCTAAAAAATATTGTATCATCTCAAGCTAAATATTTATCTATTTTTTCTTTAATAGCTGAAAAAGTATAAAATTTTGTAGTAAATTTAAATTCTGGAGGATTTGAGCACATAGTACAAGCATGATCACATCATGGCCATAAAGCTATATCTGGCATTTAGTTTAAATGATTTATTATAATAAAGAAATTATTCATGTAGCTAAATCTATTTTAACTTTTTTCCCTTCTATTAGAAGTCAATTTATATCTTTTACATCATAAAGAATCTCTTTTCTAAATTCTTTAGCTAAAGCTATACCATGAGAAAGTTTATATCATCTTTTTGTTAAAATAACATCTATTTTATTTAAAAAAGCTACCCGAGCCGGTTCAAAATCATTACAATAAAATATTACTTTTCAATCAAAATTAGATGGAATATTTTTTACATCAGTAAATATAGTTCAAATAACAACTCAACTATTATCTCCTAAGTATTTTCAAAAAATATTAGCTTTTAAAATTTTATTTTTCACTTCTTTTTTAAAAAGACTTATTAATTTAAGCTTATGAAGTATATCTTTTATTTTCTGTTTTAAGAAATCTTTTTCTTTTCAAGAAAATTTATTAGATTTTACTATTTCAAACAAATAAGTTAGTTTTTTAATATAAGCATCTTCTACAATAGAAATATTATTTATATTCAAACGATTCTTAAAAAAAGTTTCATCAAATCAGAGATACTTCTCCCAATAAAAATACAAATAAAAATTAATACCATTATAAAAAAAAGGGATTCTTCTAGAAGAAAAAATATCATAATTAATAGCAAAAAGTAATTCAATTCAATTTTTTTCATAAAAATCTTTTAACATATTTTGAATTTTTTTTTCTTTAGGATAAATAAATTTATCAGATCATTCTCTTACAAAAAAATAATCAAATTTTGTATTCAATAAAACTATTCTAATATGTTCTATTTTTTGACTTATATGTTGACTAATTCATAATTCATTAAAAATTAAAAAGGTTTCATTTTCTTCCACCATAAACTCGTCAGGAGTATACCCTAATACTCTCATAAAAGAAAATATATCATAATACAATTTTACATGATTCTTTAAATATTTTACATTTCATAGTTTTTTATATTGCAGAAGGAAAAAATTATCATTTTTAACAGCAAATTCTACTACAAATTCTTCATGTAAGTTTTGATAAATTTTTAAAATATTTTCTAATATTAAATTAATTTTTCTATCAGATAAATAATTTTTATATTCATCCAACTTAAATTCTAACTTAGAAAACTTTTCATTAGAAATATTTTGTCAAGATGTTATTTCAAAATTAAATCATTTTTTATATTCAATATATATCTTACTATCTTGAAACAAAACAACTCCCGAATAATCAGGTTCTATAAGTTCTTGAATAAATAATGGAATATATGGATGATATTTATAGTTATACTTTCTATGTATATATTGTATATGCTCAGACTTTAAATTATAAGAGATAATTTCATTAATTTTCTCAAAAATTTCATCCTTTGTTTTTGATATCAAACTCTTATATATTCAAGATAATTCATAACCGTTTGTGTAGTTATTTTCTAACAAAGATGAACTTCTTATAATTACAGGAAATTTTAAACATCAACATTTTTTTTCTATACTTTTTTTATTTAAAGTTTTAATATCTTCTATAGATAATGGTATCATAGTTGGTATTTTTATACCTGTTTTTGTAGATACATTAAGTAAATTAGCATACTTACCTCCATATCTTTCTAACATCAAAAACAATTACTTATAAAATGGATTTCAAACTGTATCTACTGCTTGATTATTTAATTTTCATTCAGATAAACTTATATTAAAAAACACTATCTTGTGATTCCAAATATCTTTCTCTCAAATAAAATTTCAACACTTAAATCTTTTTCACTTTCTTATATTATATTTCTTCAAAAAAGATAATGATGGATTCTTAAATTTTAAATCTGGTGTTAAAACTAATAACTTTTGTCAAGTAAGATAATATTTTACCACTCATTTATTAACTCAAGAAAAACTATAAATAACCTCATATCTATTATTTTTTGCTTTTTTAACAGAAGTAATAATACATTCTCATGTATAAACAAAATAATTAGTTTTTTTTACTTTCATAATTTTAACTTTTCATTGTTGTACTAGTTTTTTTGTTTCATTTAAAAGTTTTTTTATTTTTTTATCATAATTATTACCACTAAGATTTTTATTCCCTAACACATTTTTTGTTAACCTATTATTAGTAGAACTAACATTGGTTTGGTCTTTTTTATTAAAAGAACATCAACCGATAAACAATACAATAAAAAGTAAAGTAAATATTATTTTTCTCATAATAGAAAAGTTATATAATAAAATATCAAATTATTTTAATTTATTTTTAATATCTTCTATAATCTCTCTAAATTCAGGATCTTTCTCTACTTCTTTTATAATTTCTTCTATTTCTTTTAATTCTTGCTTACTAATATTAGAAA
>JAMOTX010000145.1 GCA_027062145.1 Candidatus Altimarinota bacterium
TAAAGTAGTTTTTATCATAGCAAATATATTTATATTTGATTTAGCTGCATCTATCCATTCTGGATTATTTGTAATTTTATCATCTATGAAATCAATACTTGGACTAATATATGATATTTTTCATACAATTTTTAATCAAGAACTATTTAAATCTGTGTTTTGTAAATAATTTTTAATAAATTTATTAGATCATCATCATGCCATAAAGAAATTATTTGGACAAATTTCTTTTCCTAAAATTTCTTCTAAAGTTATAGATAATATATCTATAAAAATTTCTAAAAAAGCAATTTTTTCAGGTACAAACCTATCTAAATCTATGGTTTGAATTATATCATTTTTAGTTAGGTTATAGTTTTGTCTTATATGTTTTATTAAATCATTTATTCAAAAAGATAACTTTTTAGCTCATAGTATATGTCATTCTTTTTTTACAATAATCGAAGTGTGAGAATTTCAAAGGTCTATTATAACTACATCTTTAGTTTTTTTAAATAATCATGTAATAGCAAATTCAGAAGGAATTATATTAATAATATTTTTTCATATAGATTTTGACAAAAAACGAACTATTTCATATTTTGATTCAGTAATAAATATATTTAGAAGTGAAATATTTATTTCT
Source organism: Candidatus Altimarinota bacterium (assembly GCA_027062145.1). GTDB lineage: Bacteria > Patescibacteriota > Gracilibacteria > BD1-5 > UBA6164 > UBA6164. Next base: position 626 of record JAMOTX010000145.1, read on the forward strand.
TTAGGATTTGTTCAAATAATTTTTTTTGACTCTAAATTATCTAATTTTATATTTGATATATTACTAATAAGTAATTTTATATCATTTTTTTTATAACCTGAATTATTTTTTATATTTTTATAGTGTTTTTTTAATGCTAAAACCTCTATCTCATTCATTATTTGATATAATTCTTTATCATTTACAGCTGAATCAGTTTTTTGTCTTATATGATTGATTTTTGAAAATTCAAAAAATAAATTTTCAGTTGGTAAATTTATTATTACATCGTCAACTTTAATGTTTCAATCATTTTCTGCTTTTTCTAACGCTTGAACAATATTTTCAGATATTCATTCTAAATCTTGAAATTCTTGCATGATTATATAATTTTCGTCTTGTCTTTTTTCTCAATATCAAATTAGTTCAACATCTCTATTTATTATTTTACATATTCATACTCTTATTTTGTAAGTTCAAATATCAATAATTCAGATTATTTTTGGTTTTATTTCTTTTTTTACAAAATTCATGTTTTTTATATAAAAAATATCCCTTAATATTATTTAAAATAAGAAGGGAAGACCTTAAGCCATAACTTTTTTTCAAATCCTTTTTAAAAGATTATTTCATTCATTTATTTCTCATGCTCAAATCAATGCCATTGCAAGATCTTCTGTAATTAATTCATCGTTAGGAGCTAATGATAAAGCTCTTTTTAGAATTATTATTCATCTATCCGAGTTTCAAATCATAGTGTAAGCCCATCATAAATTCCTTAATACTTCTGAATTATTAGAAAGTATTTTATTTGATTCTTCTAAAAATTTTATTGCTTCAGTTGTTTTATCTTGCGATAATAAAATAAATCATTTTAAATAATTTCAAGTAGCAGATTCTTTATTTAAGCTTAGTGAAAAATCTACAGATTTCAATCATTTATCAAGCTCACCTTTATAAAGATAAATATCTGCTAATTCTTCATATAATCTATAATCAGAATTATATCTTGTTAATGATGTTTCAAGTAATTTAATAGCGTCATTAAATTTTTGTTCAGATTTTAGTCATTCAACTTTAACAACTAGTTCTTTTATTTTATCCATTTTATTTGAATTAACTTATGTGATTTAAAATTATATTTTTAAAGGCATAATTATATGTCTAAAAGAATATTCTGTTTCTGTTTTTTCAGGATCTGTAGTTGGAGAAATAACTATTGGTGAAAGAGGATTTTCAAAACTAATACTTACGTGAGTAGTATCAATTACTCATAGTACTTCAAGAAAATAAGTTGAATTTACTCATACTACATTGTCTTCTCATTCTACGGCTCCAACTAAAGTAACATCTCATTCTCAAATTTGAGTTTCTGATGTTTCAAGCTCTATTCATCTACTTGAACTTAAACTCATTTTTATTGAATAATTGTTTTCACGACTTACTAGATTAATTTTTTTAAGAGCTTGCATTAAGTCAACTCTATTAACTTCAGCTTTTGTTGAAAAAGAAGTAGGAAAAAACGATGTATAATCTGGAAATTTACCATTTAATAATCTAGAATATATTTTCACATTTCATGATAAGAAAGCTATTTGATTATCACCAGAAACAATTTTTACTTCATCACTATCTACTAGAATACTTTTTATTTGATTAGCAGTTTTACTTGGTAATATTTGAGAAAAATTAGTAGGTACATTTTCATCTAAGATAGTTTTGAATTCAGATAATCTAAAACTGTCAGTTGATGCAAAGATTACTTCATTATCTTTTATATTAACGTATATACCAGCCAATGTAGGTCTAATATTTCATTCAGCTGATGAAAATAAAGTTTTATCTATAGATTTTTTTATGATTTTACCTGAGATATTTAAACTTACTTCTTCTCTAATAGTTGGAATAAGAGGGAATTCAGAAGCTTCAATTCATTTTATTTTCATTTTACCACTTCACGTAGAAATTTTAACACTATCATCATTTAATAATTCTATAGTTACCTCATCATCTTGAACTAACGAAATATAACTAGTAAAAAGTTTACTTGGTATACAAAAAGCTCATTCAGTCTCTATTTGTAAATCCTCAGAAATAACATATTCAATTGCCATTTCTAGATTGTTAGAGGTGAGTATTATATTGTTAAAATTTACTTTTAATAATATATTTTCAAGTATTGGTGTTGTTGTAATTGATGCTGTTGCATGATTAACAATATCTAAACCTTTTTTTAGTACATCAGTTTGTATTTTAAATTTCATATTTTCTAGGTTAATAATACTTTTTCTTATAAATAAATTTAAAGAAAAAGCGGATTAAATCAAGAGCAATAGAGTTTTTAATGTTAAAAACTTTAATAAAAAATAAAAAGTAAATATTTATTTACTTTTTATTCAAATATAACAACTAATCCACTATTTCTCATTATATCACTTTTAATACATTCTATAAATCATCTTAAACTATTTCATTTTAAAATTAATTTATAATAAAATTGATTATGTTTTTTACTTGGGTTTGGAACTGATAAAATTTCTATTTTTTTATCTTTATTTTCAGAATCTAATTTATTTTTTAATTTTTCTATAAAATCTTTAGCTTTTTGTTTATCTAAATGTCTATATTCAAGAGTAAGCATTTCAGTATATGGAGGGTAATTAAAAAGTTTTCTTTCTTCTAGAGTTTTTATAAAAAAATCTTTATAATTTGATTCAGTTATACTTTTTATTATTTCATTATC
>JAMOTX010000146.1 GCA_027062145.1 Candidatus Altimarinota bacterium
AAATTGTCACATCATTCATGAAAGCATAAAATACAGAGGTAAAAACATCACTATTGTAGTTAATGTTCCACTTATTAACGGTTGTCTGTATGTATCAATAGTATACATTAAAGCTTTATTTTTAGTTAATCATCTTTTTACTCAATCATCATATCATTCCATTATAACTATAAGTGAATCTACCATAATTCACAAAGTAAGAATAAGAGAAAATGATACAATCATATTAAATGAATATCATATCATAGATAAAACAATAAATGTAGCTAAATATACTAAAGGAAATGCAATAGTTAAAGCAATTGATTCTCTCCATCAAATAAATAGAATAACAATCACAAATATAAAAATACTTGTTTGCCGAAAATTTGATATAAATGTATCATAAGTATTATCTATTTTTTCTTTTTGAGATAATACTTCATAAAATTTAATATCATCTGCTTTTAATTTTTCTTCTTGAATAGATAAATAATCTTTAACTCAAATAATAATACTTAAAATATCAGCTCAAGATACTTTTTTAACTTGAAAAGTAATAGCTCATGAAGTAGTTCAATCTGAATTATAAACAAAACTTTTTTTAGTTTCTCTTTGATTCCCTATATATACATCTGAAACATCGCTAACTTTTACGATATTTCAATTTATATTTAATAAATTAAAATTTTTAATTTGTTCATAAACTTTATTTATATCAGTTTCATATGAAGAAACTTCAAAAGAAAAAGTATTTCAATTTATATTTTTCTTATCAGCAGGAACTTTTTTTAATAATTTTTCTACTTGATCAATAAAAAATCAATAATCAATATTATATTTATTAAGTTTATCATAATCAACTATTAATTTAATTTCAGGATTAATTTTTCAAACAACAACTATATCTGATATTCACTGAATCTTTTTTAAATCATCTTCTAAATATTTTACCTTTTGATATAAAAGATTTGTCATATTTTTTCATGTAACTGAAAAAGTAAATATTGGAGCATCATCAACATTAACTTTTTTTACAATTGGATCATCAACTCAATCAGGTAAACTTGATTTAACTGAATCAATAGCATCTTTTATATCATTTATAGCATCTTGTTTACTTTTTCACTCATAAAATTCAAGTGAAACTATTCATATATTATAGGCAGCAGTTCCTTTTAATTCTTTTAATCAAGAAATAGAAGAAAATTCCTTTTCAAGTCTATCAATGATTTGTGCTTCAATTGTTTCAGGATCTCATCATGGAAAAACAGCAGATACAACATAATTTGGTAAATCTATTTCTGGTGCAGCTTCTTTTGAAATTGTTAAAAATGATATTATTCATCAAACAAAAGAAAATAACATAATAAATATAAGTATTGATTTATATTTTTTAAAGAAAGGTACATTTTTATGCTTCATTATTTCTGACATTTTTTTTATTTTTATTTAATTAATATATCTCAATATTCTAATCATTCTTGTATTTTTATATTAGGTAAATTTACCTCTCAAATTTTTATCATTTTTTCAGTTATTGCTCCAGAATCAGTTTTTATTTTCACAAAATATCAATTTAATCTAGGAATAATATATTCAATAGGAACTTCTATTAAACTATTATCAGAAATATTTTCTTCTGTATTATTTTTTGGATAATCTATATGAATATTTAATTTATCTCAAACTGTTAAATTATATTCTTTATCTAGTATTTTTTCATAAAGATAATTCTGAGTCATTATATCTTTTGTTGGTAACTCAGTTAAAGTAGATCATGTAAATATAACATTATTATTCAAATATACTGAATAATTGTATCATTCCATTAATTTTATAGCTGAAGAAACCTGAAGTTTTAATGAATTCTCTCAATTAGCTAAAATTGAACATATAGGACTATTAGGTCAAATATTTGTATTCAAAAATGTAAAATTTTTACTTATTCTTCAAGTAACTCATGCATAAATATTTTGAGAAGATAAATTTATATTCAATTTATCAATATTTTGTGTTAAATTTAACACTTGATTATCTAATTGCTTAATTGTAATTTTCTTACTTTCTTTTAATGATTTTAAATTATTTTCAAGAGTATTTACTCAATTCTCTAAAGATGTAATTTGTGATTTTAAATTTGTTATATTTGAATCAATAGATAATAAAACTGAATCAGTTTTATTATTTTTTAAATTATCTATATTTCAAGCTAAGTTATCTATATTAGTAGTAAGTCATGCAATTTGTGTATTATATGTATTATCTATAGTAGATTTATTTTTTATAATTGTATCTAAATTTCATTTTATATTTAATAATCAATTCGAATATCATAACAATGTTTTATAATATCAATCAATTTGTTGTTGTGGAAAATAAATATTTGCAATTGATTCCTTTACTCAATCTGAAGAATCTATTAATAAATCATTTAAATTCGCAAAAAATTCAATTAATTTTTCATTATCTAATTTTTTAAAATCAATCTTATTTATTTTTTTAAAATTAGTTTTAATTTTATTTTTTATAATACTATTATTAACTGCTAAATAATCTTCAAACTTATCGTTTTTATCTTCATTTTCATCAGTTATTCAATATAATTCATCAATATACAATAAAGTATCTGATATAATATTATATGAAGATGTTTTTAAATTTTTTAAAGAACTTTCTAATTTTTCTAATTCTTCAGTTTTAGATTTTTCTAATAAAGTTTTTTGTTTAATTAAATTTGTTAATTGTTCTTCTGATGTTGATAATTGAGAACTTAAATCTGAACTAGTTAATCCTTTTTGTTTTAATAATAACTCATAATTTTGCCTACTTAAATCTAATTGTTGTTTACTTGAAACAATACTAGAATCAAGAGTAGATATTTGAGTATCTAAATTATTTATAGTAGATAGTTTAATACTATTTAAGTTTTGTAATTGTAAATTTAGAGAATCTCTACTAGTTAATAAACTTTTTATATTTGGATTAGTAAAATCAGGAGTAATCTTTGCTATTAAAGTTTTTGGATAAACTATTTTTCATTGTTCACAATTTAATTCAGTAACTTTTCAAGCAATACTTGATGTTTTTGATATTAAGTTATTTGACAATATATTTCATTGTAAAACTCTAGATTTCAAGCTAGTCGCTCATACAACAAAAGAATCATATTTAATATTAGATTCAGTATTTCCTACATCTATATTATTATCAGATCAACATGATGTTAAAATTAGTATAGTAGTTATAAGTATAAATGTTTTTTTATAAGTAAAATTCATTTTTTTTATTAAGTTATTAATATAAGTTAAAATATTTATTCTCAAGGTA
>JAMOTX010000147.1 GCA_027062145.1 Candidatus Altimarinota bacterium
AGGAGTCATTAATCATTTTTCTACTAACATATCAGCATATCTAAACATAGAAATCATATTTTCTTTTCATGATACATGTATAATATTAGCTATTTCATTGGTTTTACCTGATTTTAATAAAAGATCTATATTATCATTTACTTTCATAACTTCAAATACAGCAACTCTTCATTGTCATCCTTTTTTCTCGAATAATTTTTGAAATATAGTTGTTTTTAGATTACTAGCTAATCTACTTTGAATAGTTGCTTGTTCATCTATATTATAAAATCAAAAAATTTTCTTAATTGCATCTGATGTTGATGATGAACTTATTGAAGCAATAACTAATATACCACTTTCAACCATATCTATAGCTAAATTTAACACTTCTTTGTCTTTTATTTCTCATATCATTACTATATTTGGATCTTCTCTAAATGATGAATTCAAAGCTGAATAAATATCTTTTGTATCTCTACCTATATTTCTTTGAGAAAATATAGATTTTTTATTTTCATAAACATATTCGACTGGATCTTCCAATGTAATAATATGTTCTCATCTATTATTATTTATTGTTTCTAATAAACTAGTTATTGTAGTAGATTTTCATGATCAAGCAGGTCATCAAATTAAAACTAATCAACTTTTCATATTTACTATTTCTTTTGCGCCATCTGGTATCATTAATTCATCTAAACTTCTAGCTTTATCTTCAATCTTTCTCATAACCAAAGAAACTTTTCATAGTTTAAAAAATGAATTAACTCTAAAACTAGTTCATTTATCTGATACATAATTGAAATCTAAATCTTTATTTGTAACAAATTCTTTAATTAAATCCTTTTGTTCGTTTAAAAGTTCTAATAAGATTTGATTTACTTTAACTTTTTCAAGTTTTCATGTTGATTCAAGTGGTAATAATTTTCAATCAACTCTTAATACAATAAATGATCCTTCAGATATATGAATATCAGAAGCATTTTTATTTACTGCAAAATCCAAAATTGGACTAACTGTTAAATTTGACATAAAAAAAATATAGTTAAATTAATATTAACTATATTATAACATATATTTTAAATAAAATGCAAAATTTAATCATTTTTAATTTGTAAAATTTCACATCAATTTTCATTTATGAATTCTTCGGCTTCAGTTCAAGTATAATGCTTGTATTTATCCTTATAAATTATCCTTTTTATTCATGCTCCAATTATATTTTTTGTACAATCAAAACAAGGTTGATAAGTACAATATAGAGTTGCTCATTCTATTTTTACTCAATTTCTAGCAGCCCATAATACAGCATTCATTTCAGCATGTATCTCATATTTTGCTGCCCAATCATGGTGATCTGGTCAATATTTTCAATTGAAAAAATCAGAACAATTAACATATCAAGATGGTGATCAATTATATCAAGTTGATAGTATTCTATTGTCTTTTACTATAATTGCTCATACTTGTCTTGAAACACATTTTGATCATTTTGCTATTTCAAAAACAATATTTATAAAATTTTTATCATTTAACATATTTTTAGTTGGTTACTGTTCATGTATTATTTAAACTTTCTTTTATTTTATTAATATCTTCAGCTGTTCACTTAAGTGTATCTAGTGCTCATGAATTGTTATCTATAAACTCTTTAACACTATCATATCAACCTTTTATTTCATTATAAGTTTCCTCAACACCTGACATAGTGTCTCTGAAATTATCAATTTTATCCTTAGTTTTATCAACTCAATCCACTATATCATTTTTCAAATCAACTGCTCAACTTATGAATTCAGAGCCACTTGGTATTTTTGATGTTGTTTCATCAAAACTTGATTTAAATTCTACTATTTTTTCATTAAAAGAAGTTAATCAGAATGTATTACCTAAGGTATTAGCTAAACTAGGAAGATTAAAAACCATTAAAACATATAGCGTAAAAATAATAACTAAACTTAATACCGTTTTTAAAATCATAAGTATAAAAAAAGAAATAATATATACTATGATATATTATTTCTCCCATAAATCAATTTAATTCTTTCATAATAAATCAGCAACATTTAATTTTCATTTTTTCAGATCTTTGTTCAATCCTACAATCTCTTCATCATTTATCTTATTAGTATTAACTCCAGGATTTCAACTAACTTTCAATAAAGTATTTTTTAATTTTTCTAGATTTTCAGCTGATATACCTTTATCTGAAATATTAACAGCTAAAACTTCCGTTTTAACCATAGAGTGTTTTCAACAATTAAAACATTCAATATCTATATTAATTGTTGAGCCAGCAGCTCATATAATATCTACATTTGCATCCGTAATTCATTCTGAACATTCAGGACATTTATAATTTTTAGTAAGTGAGTTAATCATTCACTTAATTGATTGAAAATTCATAATATTATTTATTATTTGTAAGTTATATTAATCTTATCACTAAATTAAATATTTTTCAAAACTTTTTCAATTCTTTCAATTGATTTTTTTACTCAAAGGATATAAATCATTTCTAATCAACCTGGAGAAAATTGTTCTCAACTAAGTACACACCTAACTGGCCATAATACTTGTCAATTTTTCATTTCAGCCTCTTTGATTTTTTCAACAAATATGTTTTTAATATCTAATATATTAGAAAAATCTTCTTTTTGAGTATTAAGTATATCTAAAGCAACTTCTAATCATTTTTTTACTACAGTCTCATCAGTAATTTTCATTTTCGTATTAAACATTAATTCCATACTAGGAATTTTTGAGTCCTCATAAAAAAAAGTAGTGTAACCTTTAAATTCAGAAAAGTTTTTAATTCTTCCCTTTAGTTCATTAAATATTTTTTTATTATAATTGATATCAAATTTTGAAATTAATTCAAAAAAATTATTATCATATCTTTTTAAATAAATTATGAATTTATTATATAATATTTCATCATCCATGCTTCTCAAGTAATGAGAATTAAAGAAATCTAACCTTTCAATATCAAAATAAGCTCATGCTTTTTGTATATTTTTTAATTCAAATCTTTCAATTAATTCATTCATTGTAAAGAATTCCTCAGTAGTTTTAGGATTCCAACCTAATAGTGCAAGGAAATTAATTAAAGCTTCAACTAAATATCATTTTTCTAAGTATTTTTCAACAGCAACATCTCAAGTTCTTTTACTTAATTTTTTTCTATCAGCTCATACTAGAGGTGGTACATGACTATATCTTGGCAAATCCCATCAAAAAGCTTTATATAAAAGTATATGTTTTGGTGTTGAAGGAATCCACTCATCTCATCTTATAATGTCTGTAATTCACATTAAATA
>JAMOTX010000148.1 GCA_027062145.1 Candidatus Altimarinota bacterium
TGCTTTTTCGAATTCCATATTAGCTGATGCAATATCCATTTCTAATTCTAATTTTGATAATTCTTTTTCAACTGAGGCTCTATCTAACATACTATAATCTCTTTTAGTTTTATTAGATTTGAGTCACATATCTTTTATTTCTGAATAAACAGTTTTAGGTATTATTCAGTTATCTTTATTATATTTATTTTGAAGATTTCTTCTATAATAAGTTAAATGCAATGCTTTTCTCATAGCTTCAGATACTATTAATCAATCATCATTACAAAGTTTACCATTATCTAATCTAAGTAATCAATCTTCTTCCCTATTTAGTTTACTTAAATCAGTTTTTTTAAGTTGTTCAGAGTACATATAAACCTTACCATTAACATTTCTTGCAGCCCTTCATATTATTTGAATCAAGGCTGAAGTAGATCTAAGGAAACCTTGTTTATCTGCATCTAAAATACATATTTTACTTACTTCTGGTAAATCTAATCATTCTCTAAGTAAGTTTACTCAGACAATTACATCTATTTTTCATTCTCTTAATTCTTTTAATGTTTCCAATCTTTCTAAAGTTTCGATTTCACTATGTAAATATTTAACTTTTACTCAATTTTCTAGTAAATAATCTGTTAATTCTTCACTTGATCTTTTTGTAATAGTTGTTATTAAAACTCTTTCGTTTTCATCTGTAGCATCTGATATATTTTTCATAATATCATCTATCATAAATTCCATTGGTTTTTGAATGATTTCTGGATCAAGTAATCATGTAGGTCTCATCATTTGAGGGATAATTCTACACTTTTTAGTAGATTTCCATACTCAATCTTTAATTGGGTCAAAATAAAAAAAATCATCTGGATTTTCGCAACTTGATTCTATATCATATTTTCATGGTGTTGCTGAAACTGCAACCACGTTTGTAAACTTAGCTTCAAATTCTTCAAATTTTAATGGTCTATTATCCATAGCACTTGGTAATCTAAATCCATTTTCAACCAAATTTGTTTTTCTAGCTCTATCTCAAGCGTACATTCAACCTATTTGTGAAAATGTCATATGTGATTCATCAACAAGACATAAAAAATCTTTACCAAAATAATCCATAAGAGTTGCTGGTGCAGATCAAGCTTTTCTACCATCAAGATAACTAGAATAATTTTCAATTCAGTTTACATAACCCACTTCTTGCATCATTTCTAAATCATATTCTACTTTAGTTTTTAATCTTTCATATTTTAAAACATCACCTGAAGTTTCTTTAAAATACTTAAGTCTAGCATCAAGTTCAGATTTTATATCTGGTATTATTTCTAATATTCTTTCTTTTGTTGTAACAGTATGTTTAGCAGGAAAAATCTTAGCTGTTTGCATATAGTCATACACTTCTCAAGTAAGATAATTTCTTGAACTTATTTGACTTACTTCATTTCACCAAAACTCAATGGTTATTACAGTTTCACTACTAGAAGGATATATTTCAAGTACATCTCACATTACCATAAAATTACCAGGTTTAAAATCACTAGCAGCTCTTCTGTATTGAATAGCGACTAATCTTTTAAGTAAATCTTCTATAATGTATTCTTTTCAAACTTCAATATCAAAAACTTGTTCTGTATAGAGTGCAATATCTCAAATACCATAAATACACGAGACAGATGCTACTATAACTACATCTTTTCTAGTAAGTAAATCTTGAGTTGCAGCATGTCTTAATCTATCTATTTCTTCATTTATAGTAGCTTCTTTTTCTATATAAGTATCCGTTTTTGCTACATATGCTTCTGGTTGATAATAATCATAATACGATACAAAATAATGCACAGCATTATCAGGAAAAAACTCCTTAAATTCTTGTGCTAATTGTGCAGCTAAAGTTTTATTATGAGCTATAATTAAAGTTGGTTTATTTATTTTTTTTATAACATTTGCCATAGTAAATGTTTTACCACTTCATGTAACTCACCAAAGTGTTTGAAATTTTTCACCATCAGCAATATTTTTTGTTATTTCTTTAATTGCACTAGCTTGGTCAGGGCTTGGTGAATATTTAGATTGTAGATTGAATAGTTGTTCGTTCATTTATTTATTTTTTAGTATTTTAAACATTCTTTTTATTATATTTATAAATTATTAAAAAACAAAAAAAACTAAATTTAAAATTTAGTTTTTTTACAAGACTTCAACTCACTTTAAAAAATATTTAATTATCATTTCGTAGTTCCATCATTTTTTTGCAAAATAACTTACTCAAGTTCAAGGAATACCTACTCAATGTCATTTTAATTTATTTCAAATTCATCACTGATCGATTGTAGATTGAAAGTAAGGATATTTTTTTGATTGATATGTACAGTTATTTATACTATTTTTCTTAATACAATAATCATAAAAACTTAAAGTTTTTCAATTACTACTACTGAAATACCATGGCTTAATTAATTCTCACTTATAAGTAATTACTTTTCATTTAGTTTCCTCAACTATTTTATTTATATTTGGACTTCTTATTTCTAATCAATATCATAAATATCTTTGAAACTCATTTGGGTTATCACTTCAATCATATAGTTCTCATGGAAATTTTCTTGCTTTATTTATATACCATAAAGCATAACTTCTTGCTGCGACTATAATAGTTTTTATTTTTTCTTCATTTTCAAAATCACTAATTTCTCATAATCACTTAAGATAATCATTTAATTTTAAAGAATTTATAACAAATAATTGATTATTTTTAACATAAACTAATAAGTCTCATCTAAATTTATTATCATTTAATTTTCAAGTTGTATCCCAGCTAGGCTTTCTATCCCATGAAAGTATTTCTAAAATATCATTTTTATTTTTCTTTGGTATTTTTAAAAAATTAAAACTAGTTCATTTAATAAAAAGTTTATTTCATTTATTCTTAATTTCAAAAATTAATTTTCAAGATTTTATTGTTATTCAGTTATTATTTGGATAAGAAAGTTTTATCTTAATGTTATCATTTAATTCATTTATATTAAAGTTATTTTTACTTTTTTTATTTAAAAAATAGCTTAATAATAAATCCTTTATTTTTATATATTTATCAGTTTTTTTTAAATCTAATTTTTTTTCTATAGAAAATAATATTTTTAATAATTTAGTATCTCAAATAATATCTAGTTTAGGAAAAATTCTTTTTTGAAATATTTTTTTAGCAAAAATTGGTTCTTTTAATATTTCTCTTCTTAAATTATCAATTTGTTTATATAAAATATCTCATGGACAAGAAGTATGTCATGCATCTCTATGCCCTAT
>JAMOTX010000149.1 GCA_027062145.1 Candidatus Altimarinota bacterium
TATAAGCACTGATTTAGCATCACTTAATGATAATACAAAAAGATTAACTATAACAACTAAGATTAATATAACTAATGAATTTCAAATTAGAAATTCAGAAATATTTGAATCAATATTTCATAATAAAAAAAGATTTAATTATTCAAACTTTAATAAACAATTTAATAGTTATTCTGAACCATATCATAAAGATTTAAATTTATTTCATAAAATAGCTATTTGATTATATAAAAAAAGAATTTGAGATTGAGCAAAAAATGATTATCAAGATAAGGTAACATTGAACCCAAAATATAAATACAAAATCGATGAAGAAAATACCTCAATAGCTAGCTTCATAATTCAAGAATTTATGATTTTAGCTAATATTGAAAATGCTAAAATAAATTTTAAAGAAAAAATAAATTGAATATTTAGATTACATATGCCTGAATTAAAATGAAAATTATCATCAATTCAAGCAAGTGAAAGGGCTTTTTATCATTTCAGAAACTGATTTCACTATTGATTATGAGAAAATTTTTATTGACACTTCACTTCTCCTATAAGAAGGTATTCAGACTTAATAAATCATAGACAACTAAAATCATGGATAAGAAAAGAAGAAGCAATATATAATATAAATGAAATTAAATCTATTATATTAAATATTAATTCAACAATTGAAAAAACTCTAGATCTTGAAAAAATTCATAATGAACTAACTACTAATAAAAGAATAGAAAGGTATCTTAAAAAGTTATCTAATAATTGATTTCAAAATATTTCATCTATAACAAAGCAGACTTTTTCAAAATTAATAAAGTACTTTATTGAAAATCCTGAATTTTTATTAATTAAAGAAATACAAAATGAGCTAATTTATAGGATTAATTTTAATTCTATCGACGAAAAGTCATTAGCAAGAATAATATCATGACCTAATTTAATGCATGAGCTAGATATATATAAGGAATTAATTCATAAAAAAAATGAAGAAAGTAATATTATTTACTAACTTCATTTTTTTTATATTCTTCAATACTTCAAAAAACTTTTTTAAATTTTTCAGAATCTCAATATTCAGCAAAATGCTTTTCCCAATCATGTGATCATTTTATTTTAGTTGCATGTTTAATTGGACACCAATATTTTTCAGTTCTTCAAGCTACCTCAACTGCATATTGCATAAGTCAGTTAAAATAAGAACAATAAATACAGTCTATTTTTTGAATCCAGTTTAGGTAAGCTAACTGTGCTCTATCAAAAACTATATAATCATTTCTTTTAGCTAAAGGTATTTTGTATAACCTAATAGCAGTATTTTGATATATAAATAGACATAAATCTAAAAAAAATGCTGGTAATAACATCATCCATATAAAAGGAAATGAGATTAATTCTCTAACAGTAGCAGAAAATATTGAATCCCATGCAGATTTCTTATCTTTTTTTAGCTCTATTTCTCTATTTTTGTTCCATATTATCCTTTTTCACTCTATTTTGAATTCATATTTTTCTTTGAATTCATTATAATCTTTAGTGAAATTAATCTTTTTTTCTTCGTATTTTCTTTTTATTTCTTCATATTCACTAGTTAACTCTTCTTTTTTTTGATCAAATTTTAACCTAAAATTATCATATTCTTTAGAATATTCCTCTTTTTTTGTGTCTATTTTTTTAAAAACTTCGTTTATTTTTTTATTCATATTTATATTATATATTTATCATTTTCAAATATTTTTATTTCTCATATATATATTTCTTTAATATCGGGAAATATATCTATATGATATCTTTGCACTATTGATTTATGCATTTTTTTTCTGTACATTTGATGTTTTTTTCATATTGAAACATGAAATCAAGCTTTTCTTTCGAAAAAATTAACATCAGCTAATTGTTTATCGTTAGTTAAATTAGGATTTAATCAAAATCATAATTCTCTAAGTAAAACTTCATCATTTTCTGAAGCTTTTATTAATTCTAATAATTCAATAAATTCTTTAGGTGTATTTTCATCATTAGTTGTGATTAATGAATTGTTAATTTGAATTTTAAAAGGTTTTGAAACTTTTCTTATTTGAAAATCCATTCATGGATAAATTACAATTGATAGTTCTCAATTAACTTTACTAAAATCTAATGCTTCATTAAAGTTTTCTCAAATAGGTAATGTCCCTCATCTTCTTTTTCATTCATAATTTCCTGTATTTTGCTTCATATCTTCAAATCATCATTCTATATTCATAATACTACCATCATTACATATGAATCTCATAGTATCTGAACTATCACATATATTTTTTAATTTTAATGATAGTTTATCATAATAAGGAGTTTTATATTCAATTGCATCTGCATAATTTTCATATTCATCATCTTTCATGTATTGAAGGTGATTATGCTCTAAACATCAAACTCAATTATTATGTAACTGAAGTCTAATTCTAAAGTTATCTAATCTAAAATTAGTAGACTGTACCAATATAACAGTTGAAAATTCTTTTAAAGCCCAAAGTCTTTTAATTAAATCATCTTTATTAACTGTATTTATATCAATAGTTTCAGATTTTATATTTTTTAAATTTTCTATATAAGCATTTGCAACTAAAATTGATAAAGGAGATTCTAAATCATAAATTAAAATAATCTCATTTTCTGAATAAGGCAATTCATTAATTGTAAGATTTTTATCTAAAATATTTTTAGTAGCTATTAAAAGCTTTTCTTCAGTTTGAGTCATGAGTTTATTCTTTTATTATATTATTGTATTAATTGTATTAAATATAGCTTTAAATACAAGATAGAATAAAAAAAAACTAATTTAATATTAGTCTTTTTTTATTAAAATGGAATGTCTTCAACAGAAATATCAGCTGATTTATCATTTGCATTATTAGTTTCTGATGCATTATTGTTTTCTGGATTATATTCATTTAAAGTAAAGTAGTGAGTATCACCATATTGACCTACTTCTCTTCTTTTACTCATAGTCATATTTACATATCATTTTTCGTTTGCATATTGTTGTAATTTTTCAATATTTACACTTATATTAAAAAATTCTCCGAATTGACCACTTATTGCTTTACAACTTGTACCATCTATATATGTTTTTGCCATTTTTAATTAATTTAAAATATATTATACGCTATTATATATTAATTATTTAAAATGCAAAAAATGATTTCATTTTATTGTTAAAAAGTAATATTGACATATTATAATATTAAATTATATTAAAAACAATATATTATAAATATTTTAAGATGGAAATATTAGATATGCATGC
>JAMOTX010000150.1 GCA_027062145.1 Candidatus Altimarinota bacterium
TTAATCATTTAAATTTAAGAGTATTTTCTATATTAGAAGAATATTTTGTTTTTAAGATATCTATCGTAAGTTTGCTAGAAATTATATCTTTTGGAATTACAACATTAGTATTTAGTTCTTTTTTGTAATTATCACTATTTTCTGATGTATTTATTTCCTTCTTTTTCAATAAATCTTTATTTTTTTGCATCTTTATTTTTTTCACAATTTCCTTTGGAATAGTTTCATTCATTTTAATTCAATGATTATCTGTATTAATTTTAGTACTTCATTCATATTTAAATGAACTATAGATTATAATTAATACTAAGAATAATACCCATAAATATTTCATAAAAATTTTTTAATAAATATATACATTAATTACTTGAACGGTTACATTTGGTCAATCTGAAATAGTTACAGTTATTGTTTTTTCATGAACTTCTTCAGTAGGAGATATATATTCGAATTCAATATAAGCTTCATTATTTGCATCATATTCAGTTGGAATAATAGTTCAATCAGTTATTGTAGTTGATCCTCCTCAGTCTTCGACAGTTATAGTATAAGTTACTTCATCAGTTTCATCATCTCTGAATTTAATAATATATTCTTGTTTTACAATTGTATCTTCAGTTGAATTATTTAAATATCTTGGGTCAGAATCAGGGTCAAGTAATGTAACAACAGGTGCATGGTTTGAATTACCAACAACTGCTGAAATAGTCATTGAAGTAGTTGCTACTACTGTTCAATAACTTATTATAAATAATAATGTAATTATAGATATGATTTTTTTCATATTATAAGATTTTTATAAAATATTATTTTTTATTTATTTCTGCTATTATTTTTTTTCTTAATTCTTCTTCTTTTATAGTTTTAGTTTTAGGAAGATGTATTATAAAGAAATACGTAGCTCACGAAATTGCAATTAATAGAAAAATTATTAAATAATAATTTAATCAAACGTATTGTTGAGAATATTTAATGAAAAATTCTTCTTTTTTATTAAAGTTTTTTTCTTTTATGTCTTTTGATTTATAGCTTAGTGTATAATTTGCTATAATTTTCTTTTCTACATTTTTTGTATGTATTTGTTCCCAAAACATTAAGTAAGCTTGTTTTTCACTCGTTTTATCTTTATAATAGTCGTTTATATTTTTAAATAATACTGAAGTAGTTCAGTTTTCATTTAAAATAGTATATCAAAATCAATCCCATTGTGATATAAAATCTCTATTAGAATTAGGTAAAACACTACCATTAGAATTATTTATAGGTAAATAATTAACTAATTTTTCTCAGATATAAGTTCAATTTGGTGCGGATATAATTTCTTTACCAATTTTTTTTAATATATTTCAGTTTTCGTCAATTAATTCAATTTTACCAGTTGGCTTAAGATGAATATTTCAATTATTTACGAAATTTATTTTAAAATCAATAGGTAACTCGGAAAAACTTTTACTAGACTTAAATTCTTTTCAGTTTTTAATTCAAATATCAGTAGATTTTAATTCTCAATCAATTTTAATATCTCATGGAACGTTTATCAAAATCAAAACTCAAACTCTTTGACTAAAAGCAACTTTTCATGTTTTTTGTATTCAAGGACTGAAGAATATAGCTCAGTAATGTCAACCAGGTTCTCAATTAGAAGGTACAGTTATATTAAATGAGATCTCTCTAGTTTCTCAAACTGATAAAGTTATATTTTTTTCATCTACACTTATCCAGTTAGCTAAACTAAGCTCTGGTGATTCTTGATCCTCAGGTTTTAAGAATTTGGGTTGTCAACTACTATCTCATGAAATAAAATCTTCAGTTGATGTATATAATGTAATTGGACTTTTTCATTCATTTGTTACCTTGATTTTCTTTGTAGCATTTTTTCATTGTTCAATCGTTAACTCGTGTTTTAATGGAGTTATTGCAATATTTGCATTAACACATGGTAAAACAATAAAGAATGATACAAAAAATATTAAAAATAATTTTATTTTTTTCATAATAAATAGGTAATGAATAATATAGTTAAATTTTACTAATTTAACTCTTAAAATCAATAATAAAAATAAAACTCTCATATTAAAAAATAGAGAGTTTTATCAAGATCTTTCAACTTAATTTTTATTAGAAATCAGCAGTAGCTGTAAAGATAATTATATCAGTATAATCTGATGCTGAAGGAGTAGATGCTGCTATATTTGTAGATATAACAAAATCTGTATCATAATCAGATGTATTAAAATCTTGAGGTTTATTTGCTGAATATACAGTAAATACATCATCAGCAGCAACAATATCTGTTATTACTAAACCGTTAATTGTTGCTCATGAAGCAGAGTCAGCAGTTCATAAAACAGACGTAAAACTATATGTTTCACTTGAATAAAGATCATCATTAGTATTTAATCAAATAGTATGACCTGAAGCAGTTGTACTTTTTAATCAACCATTAACTGTTTGAGCAGTTACTGTTACACCATTTACAGCATTTGTACCAACTTCGATTCATCTTGTAATTGTAGATAAACTAGTAGATAAAACACCAAAATCAGTAACTCAATCTTCAATAGCGAATTTTAATACAGGTTGAACTGTAGCAGTAACAACTATTCTATTATCTTGATTTACAACTAATACAGCTGCACCAAAATCACCACCAGTAGTAGTAAATGAAATAGTATATCTTGTACTATTATCTAAAGTAGTATCAAAATCAACACTAGTAATTGAAAAACCTGTACTTGTATTAGTATCAAATACTGATCATGTATAGACCGAAGTTCATGCATTATCTGTGATTTCAATATAATCGAAAGCACCTGATGCACTAGTAATGTTAGATACAATTAAAGTATCAGAACCAGCACCTCAATCTAATGTTACTGCTGCAGTAGCATTATCTAATGGTGCAGCATTTACAATTGTAGATGCTATTAACATAGTTACTATAGAAATAGTAGCTATTATTTTCTTAAAACTTCTCATAATATATAAGGTAAGAAAAATAAAATAAACACAAAAATAAAATTTTATTTATGTCATAAATTACTTAGACATATTTGAATTATGATGATTTATTTTTAATATGCAAGTTTTTTGTTATTATTTCTTGCTTTATTTATTTTTTTAGGTATAAAATATATTATATCAAATTATATATTAATTTTTGTTTTAGATATTAATTAATATTATATAAGTAAATTTATTGTATTTTTAGAAATAATTTTATTATATGAAAAAAATATTATCTTCATTCCTTATAGTATTACTGTTAAG
>JAMOTX010000151.1 GCA_027062145.1 Candidatus Altimarinota bacterium
GTCACTTCCACTATTCATTTTACAAAATTAATATTTCATCAATTTTTTACTATTTTTTCTGCTATTATTCATCAGACTTCTATTATTATTAGTGATTTATTTCTATACTGTTCTAGTATATTTTTTATATACCCATCTTTTTCAAGTCATTCTTCATAAGTAATACCTGGATTTTCAATTGATAATCATTTTTCTTTTCAGTACTCTAAATCATTTTTTTTCTGAGAATATGGTTTTGGAAGAAATAAAACATTAGCATTTGAATTTTTTTCTAAAAATAATCAAAAATCAATAGCATCTCTAACTCAATGTTGAATAATCAAAATATTTTCATCAGTTAAATCTAATTCAGAAGTTATTCTATTAGTTAACAACATATTATCTTGTGATAATTTTAATGACATAATTAATTATTTTAATTATAAATTAAATAAATCATACATTTATATTTTAGATTGTCAATATGCGTTCAAATAAAAAAAGCTCAACTAATAGTTGAACTTTTTAATTAAAATCTAAAAGAAACTCTACCGGATAATGATCCGAAACTCTCTTAGCTTTTTTATTATTTAAATTTTGTTCCTCATCAAAATGATAAACATTTGGATTTTTTGCTCTAAATAAAAGACTTTCCGAAGTAATAATTCTATCATAAGCACAATCAGTTTTTGAAACAGTAGTATCTACTAATGAATCAATTAGCCAATTATAATTTTTAAATAATACTAAACTTTTGAGTTTTTTATCATTTATATAATTACAATCTGCATTTAAATCACCCATTAATACTAAGTCTTCATCAGCCAAGTATATACTTATATACTTTAATGCTATTGATAACTCACTTAGCTCATCGAAAACCAAATCTGGATCAATATGTACACCTACTAAAATAAAATCATTATCTTCATATTTAAACTTTACTGAAAATGGTTCTCTCTCAAAATGATTACCTATATCTAAAAAATTATATGAATCTATAACTTTTACTTTATTTTTATCATAAATAAATGCATATTGTTCCTTAGAATTACTATTACCTAATCTATTAGAAATTATCAAGTTATATTTATTTCCAGTAGCCATATTTAATCTATAAAGTAACTTAACAATAGCTTCACCTTTTTTATCTCGTATTTCCTCAATTAATACTATATCATATCTCGATAATGTTTCAACCAAACTTGCTACGACATCACTTTTTGACATTTTTGATTCACCTAATATTTGGATATTAAATGCTCCTATAAGTAGTGAATTATTTACTTTAGAAATTTTGTCATTATTTGGAACTCTACTATCGAATTCTAAATAGACAAAGAAAATGGAAAAAAGTAAAGCTATTCCAAAGATTATTTTCAAAAAAGCCTTAGTTACTTTAGTTAAAACTTTCATTTTAACTCCTTTCAAAAAATTAAGGAGGATTTAAACCTCCTTTTTTTTTAGATATCAAAATTAATATCTAAATCTTCAAGTTTTGTAATCAAAACATCTACTTCATCGTAAAATGTTTGACTATCAGAACCTCCCTGTTCTTCAACAGTACCATTTATTTTAATTTCGATTCTTGCAGTATTATCACTTTTCTTTGAAATAGAAAAATGATAAGTAATATGTAAATCATCAAACTGACGTTCCATTGTGATTTCAGCAGATTCAAGCTTATTAATTTTAGCCTTTTCAATTATATCAACCATTTGAGGTAAATCATGATCTTTATTATGCAAGTCATGAAAAATTATATCTTCATTAATTATTAATTGAACTGCATTTGTGATATTTACTTTAGATAAAACATCACTTAATAACATAACCGAAGCAACTGTTGATTGATCAGTATAAAGTTCGTCTTCTGTCATATTTGAAGTTAAACTTCGAATAAGAACTTTAAACATACCTACCATATTTGGCTCCAAATCAACTCTTTGTTTTTTTAAAACATCCTCTGGTATTATTCCAGTATATTTTGTATCAAACATATACATCTCCCTATTTTTGTTTTTATTTTTATGAGCACTTAACTCAGTTTTTTAATTATATAATTATAAAACAAATTGTCAATGATAACATTTATTTTAAAAATTAACTTATCTATATAAAAAAAGACTACATATTATCATGTAGTCTTTTTAAAATTCTATTGTAAAAGTAGTCCCTTTTCATAATTCACTATCTACCTTTATCTTCATATTATATATATCTATTATCTTTTTAACTAATGATAGTCAAATACCATGTCATTCAGAATTTCTAGAATTTTTAGCCATATAAAATCTATCAAAAATTTTATCTAAATCATCAGAATTCATTCAAATTCAAGTATCTTTTATAGTTATATTATTTTTAGTTAATTTTATATCTATTTTTCATCATTCTCTATTATACCTTATAGCATTATTGATTATATTTGAAAATAATATATAAAAATATTGCTTATTCATTAATAAAATTTTTTCATCAATTTTTGTAAATTTTATTTTAATTCAATTTTTATCTGATTTATTTTTAAAATCTTTTATTATATTTTTTATTTCATCTTTTAGATCTAATTTTTCAATACGTTCAGAGGAATTAATATTTGATAACTCAACCAAACTTTCTATTAAATGATCAAGTTTATTTATTTCTATTAATCACTCTTTTATTAAATCTTTATCATAAGATTTTAATTCTTTAATTAATTGTAAATTAGAATTTATAATAGCAATTGGTGTTTTTAATTCATGTCATGCGTTATGAATAAAATCTTGCATATCTGCTAAATTTTCTTCAACTGGTTTTAAATTTCTAGAAACAAATTTAAATCATACAAAATAAAAAACTGCTGAAAATAATAATGTAATAAATATGAAACTAATTAAATCTGCAAGATAATATGAAAAAGGATATTTTTCCTTTTTTATAAATAAAATTTCATAATTTAAATTATTTTCATATAAAGTAATTTTTTTTATAAAAAATCATTTTTCATGTTTAACTTTTCAATAAACATCATTTATTATAATATTCTTTATAAAATCCAAATTTAATTCTTCGATAATATTACTAAAGACTAATTTTCATTTATCTTTATTTATTATTAGTATGTTTAAATTTGGATTTCAAATTCTTGGATGATTATTAATATGTGTTCACATATCAAATATTCTTTTATTTATATCAAAATTTTTTATTATTAAATCAATAGATTTAAATCTTTGTTCAACGCTTTGAGTTTGTTTAACGAACTGATTATTATCTA
>JAMOTX010000152.1 GCA_027062145.1 Candidatus Altimarinota bacterium
CTTGTTGAGTTTTAACCTCAGGCAATAAAACACCTTTAATTAAAAAATTATACAAGATATTGTATAAAGAATCTATTTCTAATTCTAAATCTAATAATTCAACTAATTCTTTATTAGCTAAACTATATACTTTATATATATCTCTGTAATATTCTAACTTAGAATATATACCAATAACTTCTTCTTTATTTAAATTTGAAATAAAAGATTTCAAATATACTTCTAATTGTTTTTTTAATGCTTTGTTTTTAGATTGATTTACTGTAATATCTTCCATAATTGCCTGTATAGCAAGCTCTCTATTTTCTTCAATTATTTTTGGAATTTCAGTTTCTTCAAAATTTTCCAAATCAGATATTCTATTACCATTATCTATAATAGATTTAACTTGATTAATTCTTCATCAAGTTATATATCATTTCTTTTTCAAAATTCTTGATTTTCAATTTGATAATTTTGTTAACATATTTTAAAATTAATAATTATTAATATTTTAGGCTCTGAATCATTTTACTGTTTTTCATTCATCTCAATCTTCATTTATATTTTTTTTCATTTTTTTAATAAATTTGATTATCTCTGATGATTTAATTTTTGTTATTTTTCATGTTTCTACTTCTTCTAATGCTTTAGCTTCAATTATTTCTCTTATTATTTCTTCTATATCAGCTCATGATAATCATTTTGAAATTTTTAAAAATTTACTTACATCTATTTTACTAAAAGCTTTTTCTGCTTTTTTTGAAGTTTTACATGCTTTTCAAATATGTATATCGAAAATTTGTTTCCTAGCTTTTTCATCAGGTTTATCTACTTTTATAGTAAGAGACATTCTTCATGATCTTATTACAGCTGGATCTAAAGCCTTTAAATTATTAGTAGTTCAAATAAAAATTATATTACTGACATCATCAAATCAAGACATTTCAGTTAAAAAAGTATTTACTATTTTTGTATCTTCTGCACTTTGATTTTTTCATTCTCTTTTTTTAAACAAAGCATCTAACTCATCTAATATTACTATAATTTTTTTCTTAGATTTTTTTGCTTTTTGTCTTAAAAATTTAAATAACTCTTTTACATTATTAGCTCATTCATTTATAAATGCTGAAGAAGCTATATCAGTTAATTTAATATTATAAACATCTGCACTTACTTCTGTGGCAACGACCTTAGCTAAAAGTGTTTTTCAAGTTCCAGGAGGTCATTCAAAAACCATTCAATTAATAGTTTTTGCTCACCAACTTCTCATTATTTCCTCATGCTTAATTGATTTTATTATTTTAAGTATTTCTTCTTTTGCTTCTTTTTGACCTCATACATCAGATAAATAAATAGGATTTTTATCTGAAATAAGCATTTTACTAAATTTATCAATTGTAGATTTACTTAAGCTTGAATCATCGTTATCATCTTCTTCATAATACGGTGAAAACGTAGAAAATGTGAAAAATTTCTTTTTATGCTCAATATCTGATTTAACAACCAATTTATTAATCAATAAGTTAACTAATTCTAAATATCATTCTAAAAAAGATATAATTTCATCACTTGAATAATTTTCAGTATTTAAATCACTTAAAATTTTAGAATTATCAATAGTTAAAGTATAATAATTTGAAAAATCATCTACTCAAAACCTACAATCTTTATTAGTTTTTTTTGAAAGTATTATTTTAAAATCTTCTAATCATTTAATGTTAACCTTTTTAGTTGATGCACTATTTCAAGAAAATGTTATACTTTGAACTACTTCTTCAATTGATTTTGAATCAATATTTTTTACTAGACCTTCTTCTCAAA
This sequence comes from Candidatus Altimarinota bacterium, assembly GCA_027062145.1. Classification (GTDB taxonomy): domain Bacteria; phylum Patescibacteriota; class Gracilibacteria; order BD1-5; family UBA6164; genus UBA6164. The sequence goes on from JAMOTX010000152.1 coordinate 1,804, forward strand.
CTTTTACTTTTAAATTTTTTAGTCTAACTGGTATTTGAAAAATAAATTTTTTTAATTCTTCATTAAATCAGATATGCATTACTCAAAATATACCTCATAAATCAAATGTTCTGTATTCTAAATTATGAAAATTTCATTCTGATCAATCTAATTCATTTATAATTGAATCTTTATTTCATAATGAAATATTGAATGATCCATTATTCATATTCTCTAATAATTTATCTATTTTTACCTCTACTCTTTCTATAATATTATCTAATTCTTTAAATTTGTCTTCTTTATTCCATCATTTAACATAGTCTGGTAATAAAATATTTTCCATTATTAAATTATACAATGTAGCATAAATTGAAGTTTCAGTATTTAATTTTAAACCTACTGTTTTTAATAATTTAAACCTTAAAACATCAAGAACATGAATTGATAAATCATTCTCTATCATTTCATTTGTTAAATATTCTTTGAATTCTTTTTTTCAAATAATATCCTTTAAAATAGAATCATTTAAATTTCTTAATCAAAAATCTAAATCTGTTCTATTTAATCCTAATTCTTTTAATTGACTATATCTAGCAGGTTTCATATATATAATTTAATTATACAATAATATAATTATATATTACAAGTAATTAAGTGATTGTCAATATAATATAATTAACTTTACATTTACTCAAAAAAATATAAAATAAATTAAATATTATTTAACTCAAATTTATGACTAATATGCAAAAGAAAGAAAAAGAATGTATTGCATTAACTTGAGGATCAACGTGATGACATGTATTTCCATTATTAGCAACTTACAATTACCTACAAGAAGACAAAAAATATGATTTTATATGGGTTTGAGAAGAAGGTTGATTAGAAGAAGAAATTGCTAGAAAAAATAGAATACCTTTTTTAGATATTCCTGCTTGAAAAATAAGAAGATATTTTGATATTAAAAATTTCTTTGAGCCTCTTAAAAATATAACTTGAGTTATTTTTTGAATTTATTTTATTTTAAAGTATAACATAGATATTGTATTTTCAAAATGAGGATATGTAGCTTTACCTTTATGTATTGCAGCATTTATATTAAGAAAAAAAATATATATTCATGAATCAGATACTGTATCTGGTATATCTAATAGATTAATTTGAAAAATTGCAACCAAAGTATTTTATACTTTTCCAAATGAAAAAATCAATGAAAAATCTATTACATCATGACAAATATTAAATCCAGAATTAATTGATGGTTTATCTGATTTAAATGTTATTCAAAATCCTAAATTATCTGTAATAGTAATCGCAGGTAGTCAATGATCAACTACTATATTTGAAGCATTATTAAAATTATTACCTGACTTTAAAGATATTAATTTTCAAGTAGTACTTGGTGAAA
>JAMOTX010000153.1 GCA_027062145.1 Candidatus Altimarinota bacterium
TGAAGATAAGACATTTTTTATGCAGTTAATTGATAAAGTTTGAGAGAAGTTATGAATAGTAAAAGAAAAACTGAATTCTATTAAAGATTTTTTATGAAAATGAAATGAAAAAATAAAATGAAAAACAAAAATTATTGATAGAGAACATTTGATAGAAGATATACCAAGACAAAATTTAGAAATAAGAGAAATTAAAGAATTTCAAAAATTAACAGAAAAACAAATTTTTGATATAGATTTAACATTACAAGAAGTTATTTGAGATATGAAATATAATAGTTTTGAAAAATTAGAAAAAATTATAACCATATTAGAAAAAAAGAAATGACCTTGATATTGAATCATTGATGCTCTTAAAGAAGCTGATTTATGAATAATAGATATTAATAAATGAAGTAATTGTGTTTGAATGTCTTATGTTCTACAAAAAAGATTAAATGAAAAATGAATTAATTCAAATTTAATAAGATTTGATGCAGGATGATTATTAAGTGATAAATATGTAGAAAATTGACATGCAGCTCTAATAATTCCTAGAATTATTAATTGAGAAAAAGCATTTACATTAGCTGATCCTTGATTGTTGATTTCTGAATCAATTACATTTAATAAATGAAAAGCCAGTAGATTATTTTCAATTTGAGAAAAAAGTTATATAATTAAAGTAGATGAAAAGAATGATTTACCATATGTGATGGAAATAAATTCAAAAAAAAGATTATCATTTGATCCTTATAATGAATGGATTAATCCTAATGAAACTATAAATAAAGATATAATAAGAGCATTACCTGATTATAAAATTGTTAAACAGAATAATAAATGAGAAGTAAGTAGCTTTTTTAAAACTGATATTGAAAAATGAGTAATAACTTTAAATATAAATAAAAAAAGTTTAAAATTAACTTATGATGAGTTTTTACAAATTAAAGAAGATAAAGAATTGTATAAAATCTTTTCAAATATAATGATTTGATTATGAGAAAAACCAGAAGATTTTTTCAATATTAATGAAAAAGTTATATCTAATATAGATTTAATAAAAAATGAATTATTGGCTCCAAGTGCTAGAAAAAACTTAAATTCTAAAAAATAATTATGGAAACAAAAGAAACACAAGAAACACAAGAAACATTAACTAAATCTCATATGATTGAATGAATTTATTGAGATAAGGAAATAAAAATAAATACTTTTCCTGTTAAATGAAATAAAAATGTATTAATTAATATACATGGTACTTTTTGAAGTCTTAAATGATGAAATAATAAATACTTAGATTTTGCTTCAAAATTACAAGAAAATAGTATTTCAAATGTTGTGTTATATGAATCTTCTAGAAAAGATTTACCTATTGATGATAAAATTACAGATAGATATAAACAAAAACAAGCTAAATTTATATGAAAAACGTTTTTAGATGAATTAGAGGATGCAAGAAGAGTTGTAGTAAATTCTATTGAAAATTCAGAAGATTTATATTGAGTAAATTCAGAAGAATTAGAAATAACATTAAATTGAAACTCTTTAGGTTGAATTTTAGCTTTCTATTTAGCTTCAGAATTTCCACAAGTAAAAAATATTTCTACTGTATGAACTTGATTAAGATTAGATATAAAAGATGTACCTATTTTGGATACATTTCCAGATATAGCTGAATTAGAAGAAAAATTAGAATTATTTAAATGAAGATTTTTAATGAACTATTGAAATGAGGATGATGTATTTACACCTGATGCTTTTTCAGATTTATATCAAAAAGTATGAAGTAAAGAAAAATCATTTGTTCATTTATTATGAGTAGATCATACTTTTTGAAAAGTATGATGAGAAATGTCTAAAAAGCCATATGAAGAAATATTTAATAATATACATATGTTATTAGATGAAAATATATTAGTTTCATGAGAGTGAAATCTTTTAACTTGAGTTCAAACAAGTATAAAAGAAACGAAGCATTGAATTGATCAAGCTTTGATAGATAAATATATGGTACCTGATGATGAAGAATTAAATTTAGTTTGATAAACTACCTTTTAAAGCCGATATTAACAAGTAATTTTAAACTTACTCCTAAGTCAGTCACCTCCATTACGTTTACAAATTAAAGTTTCAAAAAAGATTCCTTTAGATTAGCTTCTAAGAGAGTCTTTTTTTTAACATTTATTTTTTTAAAAAATAAATGACATACATAGCAGTAACTAAATTATACAAATAATTGTTAAAAATCAGGGCTGATGTAAAAAATCGTAACTATTTTTCAGTTAGGATTTTTTGATGAAAATATTTTGACAAAAAACATAAAATCATATACTATATGACTATATTTATATATTTAGTCATATTTTTTTATGGAAGCAAAAGAAAATTTAATAATTGAAGCTTGAATTAAGTTGTTTTGAAAGTTTTGACCCAGAAGAACTTCAGTAGATCAAATAGTAAAAGAAGCAAGAATTGCTAAAGGGACTTTCTATTTATATTTTAAAAATAAAGAAGAACTTTATGAAACGATTATTCATAATGATTTTTCTTATTGAGAAAAGATTATAAAAGAGTTAGTTGATAATAAACCTAATTTAAAAGAAAGAATTATAAAAAAAATGATGCTTTCTTTAGATTTTTTTGAAAGAAATGAAATTATGAAAAATATTCTTTTTTGAAATGAAGATTATGATTTTTGAAAAATTAATAAAGAATATATTTCGAATCTACATATTAAATTATTAAAACCTATATTTAAAGATATTGATAATATAGATTGTAGTTTAATATCAAGAATTATGTGATTTTATATAAATGTTATAAATATTAAATCTCAATTTAAAAATGAGGAAGAATATAATAATTTTGTTTTACAATTTGCATGAATAATAACAAATGGTTTATTTTCGGATTATAAAGGTATAACTAAAAATATTTAAATTTTAATAATTATGATATAGATATGTTAAAAAAAATAATAAATTTAAAAGTTATATGAACTACATCTGTATGACCTAAATGACAAGTAGTCATTCCGAAAAAGATAAGAGATGCTTTAAATATAAATACATGAGATAATATGGTTGTTTTAATGAAAGATAATAAATATGTCTGACTTGTTAAAAATGATAACATTTGAGAATTAA
>JAMOTX010000154.1 GCA_027062145.1 Candidatus Altimarinota bacterium
TCACTTTTTAATTATTTTGCAGTTAAAAATGCAGAAAAAGAAGCTGATAATCAATATAATTATGGAAGATGAAAAATAGAAGCTTTAGCATCACTTTTAGAATGATTAATAATTACGGGTTCATGAATATATATTTTTTATGCTTCTGTTATGAAATTTATAAATAATGAGCAAGTAAGTTATATATGAATTTCAGTAGCAATTATGTTATTTTCTGTAGTTATAACTGGTTGATTGGTATATTTTTTAGAATATGTAGCTAAAAAAACTAATAATTTAGTTATAAAATCTGATGCGCTTCATTATAAGACTGATCTATATTCTAATGTCTGAATTCTTATTTGATTGGCTGTTATATATTTTACTTGATTTTATCAAGTAGATGCAATATTATGAGTTGTTATAGCTATATATATAATTTATTCAGCTTGGGAATTAATTGAAAATTGATATAAATTACTACTAGATGCGGCAATTAATGAAGATGAAGTTTTGAAGATAAAAGAAATAATTAAATGACAAAAATTAGTTACAAATTTTCATGAACTAAGAACAAGGCAAGTAGGTAATATTAAGTATGTTGAAGCTCATTTGGTTTTTAATCCAGAAATATTACTTATTGATGCTCATAGAGTTTGAGACCATGTTGAGGCAAAAATTGCTCAAATTGATAAAGAACATGAATGGAAAATAATGATTCACTTAGATCCATATGATGACAGTGATTTATAAAAAAAATAAAAATTAAAAGAAATAATTTTTGACAAAAAGTTAAAAAATGATAAAATATTAGCACTTAGATTTTCTAAGTGCTATTTTTAAAATAAAATTTAATAATAAAACTATGACTAAACACAATTTTGAAGCAGAAACTTGAAGAGTATTAGAATTACTTACTCATAGTATTTACTCTAATAAAGAAATATTTTTAAGAGAATTAGTCTCAAATGCTAGTGATGCAATCGATAAAGCAAGAATTAAAAGTTTAACAGATTCTAATTATTTAGAAAAATGAGAAAAATTTGAAATTAAAATAGAGGCAGATAAAAAAGCTTGAACAATTACTATTAGTGATAATGGTATTTGAATGAATGAAAAAAATATGATTGATAATTTAGGTACTATAGCAAAATCAGGTACTAAAGAATTCATAGATAAATTAAAAAAAGCAAAAGATGAAACTGAAAATAATTTAATTGGTCAATTTGGTGTATGATTTTATTCAGCATTTATGATTGCTGATAAAATAGTGGTTGAGTCAAAAGAAAAAGATGGTAAAGCAGCTAAATGGATTAGTGATTGAAAAACTTGATATAAAATTGAAGAATCAAATAAAAATGATAGATGAACTATTATTACTATTTATCTAAATAAAGAAAATAAAGAATTTTGAGAAGAATGGAAACTGAAAGAATTAGTTAAAAAGTATTCAAATTATGTTGGAACTCCAATAATGATGAAAGAATATGATTCTAGAACAGAAGAGGAAAAAATAAAAGAACCAAAAGAAATGAATTTTGAGCAAGTAAATGAAACTAAACCAATTTGGAAAAAAAATAAATCAGAAATAAAAACTGAAGAATACAAAACTTTTTATCAATCTGTTAGTAGTGATTGGAATGAACCACTTTTTACTTTACATAATAATGTAGAATGAATGGTCTCATATAAATCAATACTTTTCTCTCCGAAAGAAGTGAATATGTATCAAAACCTATCTGATCCAAATTTAGAATATGGACCAAAATTATATGTTCAAAATGTTTTAATTTTAGAAAATGCTAAAGAATTAATGCCTATTTGGTTAAGATTTGTTTCTTGAGTTGTTGAAACATCTGACTTACCATTAAATATTTCAAGAGAAATGTTACAAGATAATACTTCATTAGATAAGATAAAAAAAGGTCTTACTAAAAAAGTTATATCAGAAATGAAAAAAACATTAAAAAATAATAGAGAAGATTATAATAAATTTTGGATAAATTATTGAAAAATTGTTAAAGAATGAATTCATTATGAGCAAGATTTAAAAAACGAAATAGCTGAAATTTCTTTATTTAAATGAATAAATGATACTAAATTAACTACATTAGATGAATATCTTGAAAAGGCTCCTGAAAAAGAAATCGAAGTAGAAAAAGATGGAAAAAAAGAAAAAGAAAATCAAAAAACTATATATTATATAATTGCTAAATCTGAAGCTGAAGCTTTAGCAAGTCCATATATAGCTCAATTTAAAGATAAAAATATAGATGTTTTAATTTTAACTGATGCTATTGATTCATTTGTAGTACAATGATTTAAAGAATATAAAGGGGCTAAGTTAATATCGATTACTACAAATGATATCGAATTAGAAGAAAAAACAGATGAAGAAAAGAAAATAGAAGAAGAAAAAGTAAAAGATTTTAAAGGATTACTTGATTTAGCTAAATCAACTATTTGAGATGATAAAATAGATTCTGTTTTATTAAAATCAAATTTATGAGATAGTTTATGAGCATTAAAAACTCCAACTAATTGAATAGATCCTCAGTTAGAAAAAATGATGAAAGCTATGGGGCAAGAAGTTCCTGTGCAAAAAAGAATTTTAGAATTAAATTCATCAAATGGACTAGTTGAACAAATGAAGGTAGAATTTGAAAAAGATGTTAAATCGGAGAAATTAAAAGATTTAATAGATTATGCATATGATCAGGCTATTTTGCTTGAATGATGAGAATTAAAAAATCCTGCTAAGTTTATTAGATTAACGAATAAATTCGCTAGTTGATATCTTAAATAATAAAAAGCTTGTTTATTCAAGCTTTTTATTTTAAGTAGAATAAAGGGCTTGGTCAAGTTAAATTATTCTATTTTTATTGATTAATAAGCCTATATTCTTATATTATAAGTAGTCTTTTATTGAAAGATGATTTAAATCTTAATAAAAATTTTATGAAAAATAAAAAAATATTAATAATGTGATTATTATCTTCACTTTTAATTAGTTCAGTTTCAGCATCAATGTTTAAAGATGATATGAGCGATATAGATAATGAAATGAATATTATTGAAACTGAGGT
>JAMOTX010000155.1 GCA_027062145.1 Candidatus Altimarinota bacterium
TTATTCAATATTTATCAAAATCTGAGTATATATGGCTCAAATCAGACTCTAAAATTAATACTTTTTTTAAGAAATTATCTGTTGAGATAATTTGAAAAATTATTTCAACATCATCTAGTAAATACTCTTTTATAATTTGTGAATTTAATCAATTTGAAGTATTTGAGATCTTTTTAATTAAGCTTCAATTAAAATTTATACTTAAGGATGTATTATTTGTAAATAAGTTATTATCTTGGATGATTTTATCTGTATCATTCGGTCATCTTCAAGTTGCTAATATTAAGTGTACTCAAATTTTTGTAAGATTTTGTAAGATTTTTTTTATATTACTTTCTATTTCTCATTCGTGAGTTAATAATGTTCAATCAAGGTCAAAAATTAATCAAGAATATGTTTGATTAATTTTTTGATAATATCTGAGAGAATCTTTACTTTGCATATATTAATAATTTAAAACTATACTATATTATTTTAATAATAATACAATTTATTTATAAAAAGTCAATAGTTAATATTTATCTTTCAAAGCTAATATTTATAAGTAATTTATTACTTACTGGTATGTATTGCACCACCAATTAATTTTTAGACACTTTCGATAGCTCGAAAGCCTGATAAATAAGTGACAAATTAGAGGTTCAGACACCTCTTTTTTTTGTTGATTAAAATTCAGTTAGGAAATACTATTTTTATGATATTTTGCTTAGTTTCTAAATTTCATGTTTTCCATAAATAAAGCGGTCTAGCTGCTTGTTTTAGTTTTGTTTTCATACTGGTTCACACATTTTTAGCCTGTAAAAAATTTTTATAATGAATGTGGTAGTAAAATGACAAATAAATATTAATAAAAACTAAATATAATAAAATAATTTAACAAGGTGTAAGTTGAAATATTTCTATTTTTTTTGAGAGTAAATCTAAATGAGTTGTAAAAATTAATAAAAGATTATAATGAATGTTACAAAAAGTTTTTATTTTTTAATATTTATATTATGAAAACAGTAAAACAATGATTAAGTGTTATTTTAGATGAAAAAAAATCTATTGCAATATTAGAGCCTCATGGTCCATTATCAGAAAATGATTTCAAGGAAGCTTCTGAACAAATAGATTCTTTTTTAGAAAAAAATGAAAGATTGAATTGAATAATTATTTATGCAAAATCTTTTCCATATTGGGAAACTTTTTCTTGACTACTTTCACATTTAAAATTTATTAGAAATCATCAAAAAAAAGTTGTATATTTGGCTTTTGTTACTGATTCTACAGCTTGAGTATTAGCTGAAAAGATTTGAGATTACTTTGTAAAAGCTAAAATTAAAAATTTTGATTCTAATGAATTAGAAGTTGCAAAAGAATGGATAATATCAGATCAAGATTGAATAATTGAACATAAGCTTTATGTTGATATTGATAGTTTAGAAAAATCTTGATATGTAGAATTAAAAATTATATGAACATTAACTCATGAGGACTATCAAAAAGCAATGCCACTTCTAGATAAAGCTTTAGATAAAATAAATAATAAAAAATGAAATATTTTAGTTGATATGTCTGATTTTGAAGGTTGGGAACTAAAGGCTGCTTGGGATGATTTTAAATTTTGAATGAAGCATGATTTTGATTTTTGAAAAATTGCTATTTTTTGAAATGAAAAAAAATGGTTAGAGTATTCTATGAAAATCACTTCATGGTTTATGAAATGAAAGATAAAATCATTTAATACAAAAAAGGAATCTATTGAGTGGTTGAAATAAATAAATATTATAATTAAAAAGAGTTCAAATTATCATCTATAAACTTCAACTCTTATGATTACTTATATAGAAGTAGTTGCCAAAAGAAGGATATGTAATAGAAAAAAAGACTTAAAAATTAATTTAAGTCTTTTTTATTTCTTCAACCTCTAATGAATTTATAATTAATTTTATTAATCATAGATTTGAATAATATGTATTTTTTAATTTACTTTCATTTTCTCAGCTTATATACTATATAGTATAGTTCCAATATCTAATGTATAAGTTATATTATAGAAAAATTTTTCAGTTCAATTTTCTGAAATCTTTTTATAACTTTTAGAATGCCAATAAAAAATTTGGTTATTAATTTCAATCATTCAATTATCTAATATATTTTCTCAATCTATTTCATATTTTATGATTTAATTTATCAAATTTATAAGTAATTTTACCATTACATTTTTATCTTTTGGATTTGATTCTGCTATTAATAATGTTATAGCAACAAGAGCTCTATCATTAATTTTTTTATCTCAATTTTTATCAAAAAGTATATGATTTTTTGCTAGGAACAATATAAATAAAAATGCTCAACTTCTTTTATTTCCATCAGAAAATGGGTGATCTTTAACTATAAAATATAATAAATTTGCAGCTTTCTCTTCTACAGAATTATATAAATCCACTCATCAAAAAGTTTGATATATATTTCAAAAAATACCTTTTAATCAATCTTTTTCAAATGCCTTAGCGAATAAATCAGTAGTTTCTTTTTTATTTATTAAATTTTCTTTTAACTCCATTAATATTGAAATGCTTCATTTGCCTCTAGTTTATAATCTAGTTTTTCTGTTTTTCATGATTCTATTAAATTATTTTCATCATAATTTTGAAGTAATAACCATGTATTAGTATAATTTGTGATTATATCTAGTAGTCCTAACGTTTCATCTTGTGATAGATTTCAAGTTTTAAGAGTGTTTTTAAATAAATTTATAGTTTGTTCAAGTTCTTTATATCATTTTTCTTTTAATCTATTATTATTTATAGAATATCTTTTTATTAAATACTCTTTTAATATTCATGTAGCCCAAATTCTAAAGCTTGTTGCTTGTTTAGAATTTACTCTATATCAAACTGATATAATCATGTCTAAATTATAAAACTTAACTTTATTTGTTTGAGTTTTTCATTTTAAGGCACCATGTTTAGTGGTTAGTTCCATTTTGGAACATACCACTTTCTCATCTAATTCTCAAGAATCAAAAATATTTTTAAGATGTTTTGTTATAGCTGGTCTATTAACTCA
>JAMOTX010000156.1 GCA_027062145.1 Candidatus Altimarinota bacterium
TGATGGATTTTGTAATCTACTAGTTTCACTTCTCCAATCCAAATTTTCATCAACACTTTCCATATCTTTAATAAAATCACTTAAAAGATAATGTTCTAAAAGATAACTAAATCTTTCTTCATCAGTATCAAAATGTCTTACTAAAAATTTAGAATCAACATAATCTGAAATCTTTGAAATATCATCTTTAGATAAATTCATTAATTGTTCTAAAATCAATTCATCTTTTTCAATTATTTCTAACTGAGATGCTGAATATCTATCAGTAAGGTAATTAAGAATAATTCCATCTTCAATCAAAGTAACTCTTTTACCTTCAACACCTTCACAGTCATATTTAAATGAACCATAACCATCGCTAAGAGTTGGATCCATTATGATATCAACTCCTTTTAAACCTTTTAATAGTTCACCCTTACGACCAGTAAATACAGTTGAATCACCATCGACAATATAATTTGCACTAAGTAAATGAGCAGCTAACGCTTCATGATTGAAAACATCAGATGCATCATTTAATAGTAAAACAGGAAAAATACCAGATTTTAAACTTTCATATTTTTTATTGAAAGCCATTTCTTTTAGTATTTCATCGTATTTTTCTTGAAAATAATTATCACCGATATCATCAAAAGTTTTAAATCTATCAACTATTGTAAGCGGAACTTCAATATTATTAAGATTTAAAAATCTTGCTGTATAACTAATTGTTACATCATTAAAGTATTGAACAATTTCACTACCATCTGAATCAACATATACTTCAAATCTAAGTTGATTAGAAACATTAATAGCAAATCCAAAAACATCTTTCAAGTTATACACTTTTTTGTTTAACTTAGAAAATGATTTTTCTAAACTTTCACAAAGTAGTGGAAAACTAGGTAGATTTTCTACATAATTTATCTTAGGTTTTGGTGCCATAATTGATAAATCATTGTCAGCAAGCGTACCTGAAACATGTAACGCACCAAAATTTGGAAAATTAATTATTAAAAAATCTTTAAGATAATTAAATAAAGCTTCTTCCGAATATAGCGGCAAACTTGATCCTGGGTAATACTGAGCTCTTGTAATGATATTTTTATCAATACTAAATCTACCCATCATAGACATAGTATCTGTTAAACTTCTATTAGATAGTCCACCAAATGTAAAACCTACACTTTCAGAGACACCACCTATTAAGCTAATAGCAATTTTATCTGGTGTGATAAAAATTGCAGACTTATCGTTATCAATTGGTGGAACATATTTATAAGATAAATTGTTCATACCAAAATCAATACTCTTTTTCACAGCAGATAACATTTTATCTGAACTTATTTCTTTAGACATAGCTAGTCCCTCACTTTATTTTTATTTTTGACTAATAAACATTAGTCTTTTTACTATACCAATAATACATGACTTTACAAGTTTATTTATTATTTTATAAACAAAAAAAGAATGAAAAAATCATTCTTTTTTTAATTTGCTATAAATCACATAACTTTATCTCTATTTTCTTCTTGGATCTCTAGATATTTAATATTTTTTAAAATTTGTTTTGTTGTAAGAAATTTAACATCTAATCAATCTGACATTTTATCAAAATAATCTCTTTTTGCATTTTTCATTAATGTTGCAATAAATGCACCTGATTTATTATCAGTTTTTTTAGCTAATAAATCAAAATCAAGATCATTAGAGAATACTTGTTCTCAAGATTTTTTTTCCTCAATATCAATATTTAATTTAAAATGTTTTACTCTATTTTTAAAATTTGGTAAACCAAAATATAAATGATTATCAAATCTACGCTTGATTGCTGAATCAATAGCTTCTATTCTATTTGTAGATATTAATACAAAAATATTATTTAAAGAATCTGAATCGAATCAATCCATTTCTCATAAAACAATACTAACTATTCATTCTTTATTATTTCTTTCATCAGATCTAGCTTCAAATAAACTATCACCTTCTTCTAAGTATATTATTTGTTTCTTTCAAGTTTTTTTAAACCTTTTTCTTCTATCATCAAAAACTTTTTTAATGTTTTTTTCACTTCATCATACCCATTTGTTTTCTATTTGATCATGTGTAATTAAAACGAATTCAGCATCAATAATTTTTGATAAAGTTTTTGCACAAAGTGTTTTTCATGTTCAAGATGGACCATACAATATTGTTCACTTTGGTAAATCAACTCATTTTTCAGAAAAGAATTCTGACTTCACAAATAACTTAACTAATTGTTGTAATTGTTGTTTTACTCATTTTTCTAAAATTAAATTATCTAGATTTCAATCAAGTCATTTCAATGATTCAACAGTAGCATCTAATTCTTTATCACTTTTACCAGCTCATTTATTAATTAATGCTTCTTCTTTTGTTCATGCATCTTCTCATGCAATAGAATCATAATCTATTACAATTCTATCTTGAACACTTTGATAATATCAAGTAAATCTATATAAATCATTTATTAATTGATCAGTATATTTAGTTAATGCATATAAAGAATTATCTAAAAAATCTCAAGCTTTTTGATTTGAAATATCTTCTGTATAAATAGTAAAACTAAATCTTTCTTTTGCTTCTCAGTCACTAGTTTCAGAAATTGATCTTCTTGATAATTCAAGTAATACTTTCACTTTTTGAGTTGATCATACATAATAAATAGATGGTTCTATTTCTTCTGTTATTCACATTGAATTTAATCCTTTAATTAATCTTTTTCTATCAATTCATATATCTCAAACTTTATAAAATCAAAATGTAAAACTTACATCATCGATTTTATCCTCTTCTTCATCGATTTCTGGATCTATAGAATTCAAACTAAAGCTATATGAAAAATTATCTATTAAATCACTATTTAAATCTATATTTCAAAATGGTGTATAATTATTTTCATTTATCATAGCAGATAATACTTCACTTGGATTAATTGGATCTAATGCAAAAGGTTTATTTTGACTTTCTGTTTCTAAAGATTGTTCTAAGTTAAATATTATACTATTTAAACTATTACTAAACTCTTGTTGAGTTTTAACCTC
>JAMOTX010000157.1 GCA_027062145.1 Candidatus Altimarinota bacterium
AATTTCTCAAATAATATAAGAAATAAAAGTAATAACTACTAAATGGCTCATAACTGAAATCGGAAAAATTCTTGTTTGTCACATCCATCTCATAGAGTGGCTAAGTCTTCTAATATGAGTTAAATATTTTTTATAATTATCATTTTTTAAAAGGATATCTAAACTTTTTAATTCTTTCCTTTTTTCTTCAAGGTTTAAATGAATTTGATTCAATGGTACTTCATAAATATCACCAAACACCTTTTCATTTATCTTACATTCTATAAATCAAGCATATTTTTTTGAAGCTTCTATTATTGAAAGTTCTAATTTTTTATCAGTGTTTTCTAAAACAGAAATAATATCTTCTTTAATAAATTTTGGAGCATCTCATCATAATATAAAATCAAAAGCTTTTTTCTCTATTTCATTAAAAATCTTATTATCTATTTTTAAAATATAATCTCTAGTACCAGAACTAATATCAGATAATATCAAACTTGAAAATGAATTAAAAATAATTCTTTTTAATAAAAATTCTCTATCTATTTTATGTCCTTCTTTTTCTTCTAAATAAGCCAAAAATAATGCAACATGCATCACAAATCAAACATTATCTAAATGACTAACATCTTCTATTCTTGGAAAATTATTCCATCTTTTCATAGAAAGTCCTCTTGTAAGCATTAATTTTAATATATTTCAAACCATAATTTTGTTTTAAATATTAATTAAACTTATTATATATAGAATTGTAAAGAAACAAAAAATAAACTAAAAAATACAATTTTAAATTTCATACTAAAAATTTAAAGTTAAATTAATACCCTATCATTATAATAAATAGTTTAACTATTAATTTTTAGCTATTTAAAGCCAATAATTAGTGGTTTTTCTTTTGACTTTTAAAAATTAAATTATAAGATTTTTCTACTTTAGTTTTAAAAAATATAATTTTATTGTAAAAAAGGAGAATAAAATTATTGAAATTAAAGAAAAAGAAATGTGTGAAATAAAATTTTGATTTAAAATAATTAAAATTTGAGTTTCAGAAAAATAAAAATAAAATTGTCTGAGGAGGCAAAAATGAAAAAATTAGTTTTAATTGGGTTTATGTTAGTTGGTTTGGTGAGTAGTTTGTTTGCAGAAACTATGAATCCAAAAATGTTTTATCTATTTAGTTCTTCTATAAATAAAAGTGATCATAACTTTGTTCAAATATATATGGGACAAACTAATGAATCTCGTATTAATTTACGAAATTCTTGTGGTACTATGTCAGCTTTAGCTATTCATAATTACTATAATTATAGATATAATGGTGCTCTAGATTAGATTAGTGGTTCTAAAAAATATATTGAATCTGAA
This sequence comes from Candidatus Altimarinota bacterium, assembly GCA_027062145.1. GTDB lineage: Bacteria > Patescibacteriota > Gracilibacteria > BD1-5 > UBA6164 > UBA6164. Next base: position 1,348 of record JAMOTX010000157.1, read on the forward strand.
ATAAAGTATATATTTAAAAATATATATGATAATAGAAAAGTTGGTGATTTCCAAAATGGTGAAAATATAGCCAACGATCTTGCTAAAAATTATTGGGGTTATGATGTTACTAAAATTAGAAGAGATGGTTATAATTATACTAATATGATTAAGTGGGATTTAAAATATAATAGACCTGTTATAGCTTTATTAGAAAAGAAAACTATTTTAAATAATCATAAATATAGACATTTTGTTGTAGTGTTATATGCTAGCAATAAACAAGTTGGATATTATGACCCTTGGGATGGTAATATGAAAATAACTACTAAACAAAAATTTCTTAGTTCTTGGGTTGGTTCAAAATATGGTGTTGTAATTAAAGAAGTATTTGAAAAAGAATAATTTTTTAATTTACAATTTTTAAAAATTTAAGCCTCTTTTTAAAAGAGGTTTTTACTTAAATAAAACAAAAATAATGAAAAAAATAATAATTTTATTATCAGTAATATTATTGATTAGTATTTGATTAAATATGTATCAATATAAAAATAATTCATATTTAAAAAATGATGTAGAAAATAGTAAAAGTGAAAAGTTTATAACTAATAAAGATTGTTATATAATGTATAAAAATACTTTTATGGACGATGATTGAATAGAATTTAGTTTACCTCCAATTAAAAAATGTTTATTAGAAGATATCTTTAAAAAAGGTTATGAATTAAATTGAATTAATAATTTAATTTTAGAAGATTTACTAAATCAAAAAGAAAAACATAAATTTGCAGATTTTTCTGATTTTGTTGAACCGTTAAAAGAAAGATTTTATATAGAGATAGAAACAGCTGATGAAGATGCAATATTGTATGCATTACAATTTATAAATGATATAAATTTTACTAAAAAATTAATAAATACATCTTTAAAATGAATAAATAAAAATAATTTAATCTTTTATATGAAATTCTATAAAAAACAATGATGAGAGAAAGATTTTTTATTAACTACTTTAAAAACTATAAAATGAAAAGTTGATGAATATTCTAATTTTAATTATAATGATGATTATGAAAAATTATATGAGTATTTTTCTAAATAATTTTAATTAAAAAATAATCAATCCAACAAAAAAAGTTTCAGATAAATCTGAAACTTTTTTCTATTTAATTAATTCTCAAAGTTTTTCAAATCATATAAACATAAATATTCATAAAACTATAAAAACTAAATACATCATTTTTTTAGATGTTGTCCCCTTTTCTTTAAATTCTGGGAATATATCAGCTAACGCAGTATATAATAATCAACCAACTATTACTGATAAAATATAAAACTTATGTTCCATAATAACAGTAGAAAATGGGAAAAGAATAACTGCTCATAACATAGTTCAAATAGCTGCAAAATAAGCATATTTAGGATTATTATGATTCATAATATAGTTAACTATATTTTGTGGTATAGAATGAAGTAAAACAGCTATAGTAGTAGCTATTCAAAAATGAATATTTACTGAAAATGCTGAGAATAAAACTATACCGTGAAAACTATTATGAAGAATAGTAGAACCAAACATTAATAATCCTGATTTATGTTTATCTCAATTATGATTATGTCCATGTTCATGTGTACAACAATGACTTGTTTCCAAATCTCTACAATGATGCCAATGTAAAAATAATTCAAGCAAATAAAATAAAAATAATCCTGATAATATTGATACACCTAGATGTGTTCAAATAAATCATTTTTCCGTTAATTCAGGTATAAAACCTAAAAAAATTATTCAAAGCAATAATCAAACAGTTATTGCTGTAATATATTCTAAATAATTAAGTGCTTTATCTTTAAAAAATTTAATAAATAAAACTACTACTATTATTCCTATTGATACAACACTTGTTCATAATACTGTTAATATAAATGGTGATAATTCTGACATAATTATTTTTTAATTTTATTAATAAAATCTACTAAATCTTCTTTAATTCTAGCTTCTAAATTTAAAACTCTATCTCTACCATAATGAAAAAATTCTATTTTCCATGCATGCAGAGCTTGTCTTTTTAATCAAAAATTTCTTTCTAAATAACTATTTAATTTTTTATCTCAATAAGCTTTATCTCATAAAATAGGATTACCTATACTAGCCATATGTACCCTTATTTGATGCATTCTACCAGTTTCTATTTCTATTTCTACTTCTGAAAATATTAATACTCATTCTTTAGTTTGAAGTATATGTTCTTTTAATAGTTTATAATGACTTATAGCAGTTAAACCCTTATCAGAAATCTGAACTTTATTTTCATTTTTAGCATTTTCAATTCTAAGAAGTTTATCTTTTATTGTTCATCTTTTTTTAGGTAATTTTCAAAGAACTACTGCATAATAAGTTTTTTTAACTTTTTTATGATCTTTTAAATCATTAACAAGTTTCATAAGAATATCTTTTTTCTTTCCTATCATAAGTATTCAAGAAGTATCTCTATCTATTCTATGAATAAGGCTAGGTTTAAATGTAAGACTATTAAGTTTGTCTCATAAATAATCTTGAACTATAGCTATAACATTTGTTTCCTTAGTTTTGTGATCACCAGGATGAACATTCATACCTGGTTGTTTATTTATAATAAATAAATCAGCATCTTCAAAAACAATATCGTTTTTATTAAAACTATCTTCTTTACTTAGTTTTACTACTTCTTCTTCGGCTTTTGTAAGTTCTTCAAAATCATTATCACTTAAATGAATTTTAATTTCATCTCAAATTTGAAGCTTATATTCATTATCTCTTTTTCTAAATTTTCATTCAGAACCATCAAATTTTACTTTTATTTTATCTTTTCTATTAAATTTAAAAAGCAATCCTCTTGTAGCTCTTGGGAAAAGTTTTTTTAAAAATTTATCTAATCTCTGATTTGCATCATTTTCTTCTATTTTAAATAGTTTCATTTTTTTATTGTTAATTATTGGAAAACTGTAAAATCAAAAGCTTGATTTACTGTTCTTCTAGGTACTTTTATATTTAATTCTTTTTTATATCACATTGATTTTCATTTTGATTCAATTTTTGTATAACGTAATGGTAAAGTTTTTCAATTACTTACTTTAATTTTCCATTCTAGATAAGGTAATCTAACATTATTAGTATTTTTTAATATTAAATCATTTACTATTGAAAATTTCAAAGTACATCATGAATTAGTTCATGTACAATTATTAGTATAAAAATCTTTTAATTTTATTCAATCATTTCAATTAAGATCAAATCATTTGAAAACATTATCAAATAAATTACTTGCATCATTATTAAAATCCTTTTTTGATGAATCTAAAATATCATTTACTTTTAATAATCATCCACTTGCATTTAACGTATTTACAAGAGATGATAATTGCCAATTAATTATTACTAAATTAGTTCATCAACTTAAAGTTTCAGGATTATATCAAGTAACTTCATTTACTCCTTTATCTAAATCAGGAGTTCTAAAAGCTATTTTAAAATCTGATACATCTTTTAAATATTCATTTCAAATAGATAACTGTATAGGATTTCATTGTGAAATTGTATTCCGATTATGATCAACTCATCATCAATCATCATCATCATCATCATAATCACTATTTCCCTCTCATAATTGTGGTAAAATAGCTCATGATGAAAATGTATTATACTTATTACTTACAGAACCTGAATAACTTTTTCAATTTTCATCTTTTTCATCAATATCATCTCTTTCTGAAACATAATACAGTCATTCTTCTATTCAACTATTTGCTAAATAATAAGACTTAGCACTATTTTCAACTCATTTAATTTCCCTAGAAAAAGGAATAATATATTCCAATATATTATATGCAGTTAAACTAATTACTAAAACTATTCACATAGCTAATATCAAACTAAATCATTCTTTTTTATTTTGCATTGTTTATACTAATTACTATAAATATCTGTTAAATTAATAGTCATTGAAAAATCTAATTCTTTTCATTGTCACTTAATTTTTCTTCTTGATAACCAACTAGGTTTCATTTTCATTTTTATAATTATATATGGTGAAATACTAGATGTTATATCATAATTTTTCCAGTTATAATTTATATCATTATTAGGATAAGCATAAATTTTAAATTCTGAAATATTAATATTATCAGGAAATAATGAAACCCAGTTTAAAGTTCAAGATCATGCAATAATATCTTTTCATCAAGTAAAATCTTTATTTATCATCCAAGTATCAATAACACCATCTGATTGAGTACTATCAGCATTATTCAAATCATGATTCATTCACCAGTCTTTTCAACTAAGCTTAATATATTCAACCGTTCACAAACATCACGTTCAAGTTACAGTATTTAAAGTATCACAAGTTGCAGTAGTAGGTGCGTTTTTATCTCTTTTTACATTCCATCTAAAAAATATTCTTTCCTCCTTATTTCAACTTATCAAATATAATTCTTTTAAATCAACTCCTCAAGTAAAAACAATTGGTCAAACTCATAAATATTCATCATCATCATCTCATATAATAAATCCATCAGCATCTTCATCTCAAGGTAATGAATCATCTGAATCATAATTTGAATTATAATCTATAAATTGGAAAGAATATTCTCAATACCTTTGATGTTTTCATAACACATTATTTCAATAATTATTAAAACTATTATTATAACATCAAAATGTAGGATTAACACTAACTAGTGACATATTATTTCAAACTCAACTACGACAATAATAAAAATTATCTCAATAATTACTTGTTCAAAGTACTCCTCAACTTCAATAATTTCAAAATCAAGAAGCTACAGAAAAATGTCATGAAGAAGTTAAATTATCTCATATAACCTTTCTATTAAAATATTCTTCATAATCAATTGAACCTCATTTTTTGATCATTTCAAAAAACTTTTCTGTAAAATAAAAACTTTCTTTTTGAATATCCGTTTCTTGTATTAATTTAGATTTTCAAATAGTAACAGATATTAATGCCTGAAATCATCATATCAATACCATAGAAATAATCATTATTCAAACCATTATTTCTATAAGGGTAAAAGCTTTTTTATTTTTATTTAAATTCATGAAAATAATTATTTAGTTTTAAATATAAAATGAACAAAATCTCAAATTGAAGAAAATAATTTATAAAAAGTAGGTTTTCTCCAAAAATATTTAGACCAATTCCTAAAAATAAAATCTAAAAAATTAAAAAATACATTTCTTTTTTTTGTTCAACTAAAAAAAAATAATTTGAAACTTCTAAAAAAAGAAAGCAAAAAACTTAAAAAAAAGGCTATAATATCAAAAAAACCATTATTAATAATCAATTTTTCTTTCATATTTTAAAATTTTAATCTTTATAAAAAAAATATATACAAATATTATAAACTATTTGCAAAAATATCAAATATTATTAATGTTTTTAAAATTAATAACCTAAAAATATGAATAAAATAACTAGAAACAAAGAGACTAATAATTTCGCAAATGAATTTAAATGTTTTATAAAAAATATTAAATTTAAATCTATAAATCTTACCCTATCTAAACAAATAGTAATATTATGAATATTTTTATGATTTATTAGTTTATATTTTCCATGGATAAATGATGTTGAACAATTAACATCTTGGAATTCATTTTATTCACTTACATGAAATATTTGATTTCTTTTAAGTTTTGTATTAATACTACCAATACTTATTATCTTTTCTACAAATTATAAAGAAAAAATAAAACTATATTCAGATTTATCTATTAAAAATCATTTTATAGTTATAACATCTGGATTCATGGTTATAAGTTTTAGTATAATATCTCTAAGTTTTATTAATTGATTACATACTTTTTTTGAAAATATTTTTTATTGAAAATGAGTAATATTATGTATGACTTCAGGATTTATAATATTAATTTGATGATTATTATTAAGAAAAGAATATTATTCTGACAGTTCAGAAATAATATTAAATAGATTAAGCAATAACAGAGAAAAAAATAAAGAAGAAGATAATATGAAATTACCATTTTAGGTAAAAAATAGTTTGACTTTTATTATAAAGTAATTATATATTATATAAGAAATATCTATCTAAATAAATTAGAATGACAACTCAAATACTAAACAATGAAAATATAACATCTTCTTTTAGCGAAATACTTAGCTCTTTATCTGAAAAAGAAAAGAAAGTAATTGAAAAAAGAGTTGGTCTTTTTTCTGAAAAAGAAACATTACAAAATATTGGTAATTCTTTTTCACCTTCTATAACAAGAGAAAGAGTTAGACAAATTGAAGAATCATGAATTAAAAAGATTTGAAGAATTGTAAAGGCTACTTTATTAAAAGATATTCAATCAACATCTAAAAAATATTTAGAATTACACGGATGAGTTATATCAAAAGATAAGCTAACAAGTATATTAATAAAAGATTTAACTTTAGATAAAAATGTAAATGCTTGAATATTAGAAGTAATTATTCAATCTGATTTTGAAATTAAAAAATCTAAACAAAAATTAAATTGTAAAATTTACTTTTCTCTACCTAATTCAAATAAACAAACAATTGAATCAGTTCATAAAGAAGCATTAAAAATACTAAAAAAGAAAAAAGATGTAATTGAAAAAACTACTTTATACGAAATAATTTCAAGTAATTTAAAAACAAAAGAAAAATTATCATTAGCATATATTGATTCTATTCTAGATTTATTTGAAGATATTGTATTTGGTGAAGAAAATCTAATCTGATTAACTAAATGGAAAATACTTAATCCAAAAACATTAAAAGACAAAGCTGTCTATATAATGAAAAAGGCTAAAATTCCAATGCATTTTGTTGATATATCAAATAAAATAACTGACATGCTTGGTGAAAGCGTAAAAGTTAATACAATTCATAATGAACT
>JAMOTX010000158.1 GCA_027062145.1 Candidatus Altimarinota bacterium
TAAAGAGTTTGTATTAATTGGTAGATGAATATATGCACTAAAAGAATGGGGATTTGTTCCAGGAACAGTTCTAGATGTTATAGTTAGCATTTTAGAAAAAAAATGAGAACCTATGAATACAGAAGAAATTACTAAAGAAGTATTAAAAACAAGAAACGTGAAACAAACAACTATTTATATGAACTTACAAAATAAAGATAAAATAGAAAGAGTTTGAAGAAATTACTATCAAGTTATAAAATAAAAACTCTCCTAAGCTAGGAGAGTTTTTTTTATTTCCTTCTTTACAAAAGGATATAATTTTTTAAAATTATAATATTATAAATTAAGAAAATTAAAAGTGAAAATATTTGTATATGATACCGAAACTACGTGATTTATTAATAAAAAAGAACCCAATTTAGATTTACAACCAAACATAATTCAATTTGCATGAATATTATGAGAAATAAAAGATTGAAAATTTATAGAACTAAAAAGAATTAATCAAATAATTAACCCTAAAAAACCAATTCCCTTCGCTTCATCACAAGTTCATCATTTATATGATATTGATGTTAAAGGTGCTCCATTTATAGAAGATGTAATTGAAGAAATATTAACTTATATAAATGAACCAGATATAATAATCTGACATAATATAGAATATGATGAGAGTATGGTTAAACTAGAATTAAGAAGACTAGAACAAGAATATAAATACAAACCAAAACAAGTTATTTGTACTATGAATAGCTCAACTAACTATTGTAAATTACCTAAAAAAATATCTAGTTCCCCTTGATATAAAAGACCTAAATTATGAGAATTACATAAAAAACTTTTTTGAGAATATTTTATATGAGCACATGATGCAATGACGGATGTTGAGGCAACATTAAGATCATTTTTAGAGCTTGTAAAACTAAATGTGATAGAATTAAAAGAAAAAAAAGAAGAAGTAATGAGTTTATTTTAATAATTAATTAAAAAAAATGTCTAATTTTTGAGACCTAATAAATATTGAAGAATTTGAAAAAAGAGAAACATTTTCTGATGAAAGATGAGATATTTCATTTTACTGTAAAGATTGTAGAAAATTAGTAAAAGCAGATAGACCAGATGCTAAATGATATACATTTGTATGTCCTGAATGTAAATGAGAAAAAGTAGTCATTTGAACAGAACAATGACTAAAGAATAACTATAAAATTAAATAAAAAGTATAAAAAGTATATAAAGTTTTGACATCGTATATATCTTTTATATACTCTCTTTATACAAATATGTATAACACTTTAAAAATAACTCTATTATTATGAACAAACAAGAAGCACTAAACAACGCATTAGCTATGATAGAAAAACAATTTGGTAAATGATCTATAATGAAATTATGAGATGATGAAGCTAGACAAAAAATAGAAACATTTTCTTCTGGTTCTCTTTCATTAGATATAGCTCTATGAGGTTGATATGCAAAATGAAGAATTGTTGAAATATACTGACCAGAAAGTTCTGGTAAAACTACACTTACACTTCACGCTATAGCTGAGTGTCAAAAAGCAGGTTGAGTAGCAGCATTTATAGATGCTGAACATGCTCTTGATCCAGAATATGCAAAAAAAATTGGTGTTGATACAGATAATTTACTTATTTCTCAACCAGATTATGGTGAACAAGCATTAGAAATAGTAGATGCTTTAGTTAGATCATGAGCTGTTGATTTAATAGTTGTAGATTCAGTTGCTGCACTTACACCGAAAGCAGAAATAGAATGAGATATGTGAGATTCTCACATGGGTCTTCAGGCTAGACTTATGAGTCAAGCACTTAGAAAAATAACATGAGCAATTAACAGAAGTAATACAACTGTTATATTTATCAACCAAATTAGAATGAAAATTTGAGTAATGTTTGGTAGCCCAGAAACAACTACATGAGGTAATGCTCTTAAATTTTATGCTTCTCAAAGACTTGACATAAGAAGAAAAGCTAAAATAGAACAATGAGTAGCAATGGATAAAGAAGTAATGTGAAATCTTACTAAAGTAAAAGTAATAAAAAATAAAATTGCTCCTCCTTTTAGGGAAGGTGATTTCGATATAATGTATAACGAATGAATATCTAAAGTATGAGAAATACTTGATATATGAGCAAGAACTGAAATAATTAAAAAATCATGAGCTTTTTATTCATATGGTGAAACAAAATTAGGACAAGGTAGAGAAAAAGCTAAAGCCTTTCTAAAAGAAAATCCTAAATTAGCAGATGAAATCGAAGAAGTAATTAAAAATAGTTTATAGAAATAAAGAGCCTAAATTGGCTCTTTTTTCTTGCCTTTTACCTATTTTTGCATATATTTCATAGCATAACTTAAAAAAAATAACTAAAATATAAAATGAAAATTTCATACAAAGTATTAGAAAAATATATTCCAAACATAAAACTAGTTGATGAAGTTGCTAAAGATTTAGTAATGCATACAGCTGAAGTAGAAGATATTGAATCAGAATGAAAATCATTTGAAAATATTGTATACTGAAAAATTAATTCTATAGAAAAACATCCTGATGCAGATAGCTTAAAAATTTGTATGGTAAATGCTTGAGAAAAAAATGATATACAAATAGTATGTGGTTGATCAAATTTAAAAATGAATCAAGCTGTAGCAATTGCTAAATTATGAGCAGTTGTTTCTTGGCATGGAACAGAAACTATTACTATGAAAAAAACTTCTATTAGAGGTGTTGAAAGTAATTGAATGATTTGTGCTGCTGAAGAAATATGATTAGATAGTGATTACCCTACTAACAATCCTAAAGCAATTCTTGATTTTTGAGATTTAGAAACTGAAACTTGAACAAATCTAGCAAAGTTATTAAATAAAGATGATGCTATATTAGAAGTAGATAATAAAGCCATTAATCATAGACCTGATCTTTTTTCACATATCTGAATAATCAGAGAAATTTACGCTATAAACAATGAAAAATTTGATTTTGAATTTGAAAATAAAGATTTTTCATCATTAGCTGATTTATGAATCAAAAATGAAATATCTAATGCTGTTAAAAGATATATTTGATTAAAAATAGAAAATGTATCTAATATAGATACTCCTGATTATATAAAACAAATATTATCATCCGCAGACGTTGCTTCTAAATGATTATTAATAGATATTTCAAATTATTCACTTTACCTTTATGGTCAACCAACTCATTGTTTTGATGCAGATAAAATATCTGGAAACATTATAATTAGATTTGCTAAAAAAGATGAATCTTTTACTGGACTAAATGATGTAAAATATAAATTATCTACAGAAGATATAGTTATAGCAGACGATAAAAAAGTATTAGCCCTAGGTTGAATAATAGGTTGAAAAGAATCATCAGTAACTAATGAAACAAAAAACATTATAGTTGAATGAGCACATTTTGATCAAGCTATTGTAAGAAAATCAGCTAAAAGACTATGAGTAAGAACTGATTCTTTAAATGTATTTGAAAAAGATATTCTTCCAGAAATGCCTATTAGATGAGTAAGTTTAATAGCATCTGAATTAGAAAAAAACTTAGATTGAATTAAATTCACTGAATATTCAGATTCATATGAAAATAAACAAAAAACTATAACTATAGATTTTGATTTAGATTTTATAAATAATTTAATCTGAAAAAAATATGAAGAAAATTATGTTTTAAATATTTTATCTAATCTTTGAATAGAAGAAAAAAAGTGAATTTTAACAATTCCTTTTTGGAGAAAAGATTTAAATTTTAAAGCTGATATAGCTGAAGAAATAGCAAGAATAGACGGTTATGATAATATTGAAGCAACAGTTCCTAGAATTAATCTATGAGCAGTTATTCAATCAAATATATATAAAATAAAAAATGATACTAGAAACTATTTTTGTGATAAAGGTTGGTATGATATGTATACATATTCTTTTGTTAATGAAGAATTAATGAATAAATCGCTATGAAATACAGATGATCTAGTTCCAATGAAAAATGCTTTATCTGAAGAATTAACTCACCTAAGATGAAGTTTAATTCCAAATTTATTATTATCACTTGAAAAAAATATTAGAGATTTTTCAGAAATGAAATTATTTGAATTAGAAAAAATATTTAAAAGAGACTGAAGTAATATAGATGAAAGTTATTCTTTAGCTTGAGTTGAATTATCAAACAAGAAAGTAGTATATTATGAAATTCAAAACACTGTTTCAGATTTTTTTAAGAATGTATGAATAGCTAAATATATGTATGATGTATGTAAAATTACTCCTAGTTTTGCTCATTCATGAAGAACAGCATCAATTGTTATAAGAGGACAAGAAGTATGAACTATTTGAGAAATTCATCCAAAAACTGCAAATAATTTTGAAATAAATGATAGAATTGGTTATTTTGAAATAAATATTTCTAAATTAGAAAATGCTTTATATTGAATAACTAAAGCAAAAGAAGTTTCAAACTTTCAAGAAAATAATTTTGATCTAAACTTTGTAGCAGATAAAAATATTAAATCTAAAGATTTAAAAGCTGCTATTCAAAAAACTGATATTAAATTAATTACAAAAGTTGAATTAGTTGATATATATGAAGATGAAGAAAAACTTCCATGAAAAAGAAGTCATACATTCAAAATATTTATTCAATCACTAGAATGAACTCTTGATGATAAAGTAAAAACAGAGCTAATTAACAACATAGTTAAAAAAATAGAAAAAAAATGATGAGAACTTAGATAGTTCTCATTTTTTTTATTTAAAATAAATTTGACTATTCCCCTACTATACATATACTTCTCGCACGAAGAAGACTGAATTAAATAACCCTATCCTCAATTTGGTTATTTAATCACAAAAATTTTATATTTAAACAATTATTTTTATGCCATTAATCGCATCAGCTAAAAAACAATTAAGACAAAATCACAAAAATAAAGCTAGAAATGATCATTTTAGAGCTTTATATAGAGAAGCAAGAATAGCATTTGAAGCTGCAATTAAAGCAAAAGACGCTAAATCTGCTCAAGAAATCTTAATTAATAAAAAAGATAAAGACGGTAAAAATGTTAAATCAGGTTTACAATCTATTATTGATAAATTAGTAAAAAAGAATATAATTCACAAAAATAACGGATCTAGAAAAAAAGCTAAATTTGTTAGAATGATAAAAGAATTATCTTAATTATTAAATAAATTACATTGAAAGAAAAAAAGAATGCATTAAATGATAAGATAAGAGCTAGAACAGTTCAAATTATCACTGACGAAGGTGAAAACCTTGGTGAAATGCCTTTGTCTGAAGCTAAAACAATGGCTAAAGAAAAAGAATTAGACTTAATGGAAATTTGAAAAAATTGAGATACTACTATTGTTAAAATGTTAGATTATTGAAAACATTTATATAGACAAAAAAAACAAGCTAGTAAGCAAAAACAACAATCAAAAACTCCTGATTTAAAAACTATAAGAATTACTTATAAAATTTGAGATCATGATTTAGAGATTAGAAAAAAACAAGCTGAAAAATTTTGAGCACTTCATCACCCACTTAAGGTTAGTCTTATGTTAAGATGAAGAGAAAATCATTATTCAAGCTTAGCTGCTGAAAAAATGGATACATTTGTCAATAGTTTATCAGAAATGTATAAACTTGAATGAACTGTTAGAAAAAATTGAAATACATTTATAGCAATGTTAAAGCCAATTAAATAATTTATATACTGTAATTAAAGAACAATGACTTTAAAAACAAGAAGTTGAGTAAAAAAGAGAGTTAAAGTTACTGCTAAAGGTAAATTTAAGCTAGCTAAAGCTTGGAAAAGACATTTACTAAGTAATAAATCTTCAAAAGCTAAAGGAAGAAATAAATATGGTTTACTTGTAGCGAAAGCAGAAAACAAAAAAATCAGACAACAATTACCATTTGCATAAGCAAGGTAAAAAATTAATTTTATTATAAACTAAAAACTAAAGATGGTTAGAGTTAAAAGAGGTCTTATGACTAGAAAAAGACATAAAAGTCTACTTAAAGCAACTAAAGGTTATAGACTATTAAGTTCTAGAGTATTCTCAAGAGCTAAAAATGCTTGGATGAAAGCAGGTCAAAATGCTTTCGTTGGTAGAAAAAGAAAAAAAAGAGATTTCAGAAGACTTTGGACAGTAAGAATCAATATTGCTTCTAGAGATAATGGAACTACTTATTCTAAATTAATTCACAACTTATATACTAAGAAAGTGACTTTAAACAGAAAAGTTTTATCAAACTTAGCTATTTCAAATCCAACAGTATTTTCAAATATTGTTAAATTTGTTAAATAATCAAAAACTTCTATAATTATATAGAAGTTTTTTAAATATAAAAAATATGAACATTTTTCAAAAAACTATTGTTAAAATAGTAAAACAATATCAAAAATATATTTCACCAGATCACAGTTTTTGGGCCAAAGATAACCCACCATACTGCCAACATATCCCCTCTTGTAGTGAATATATGATTGAATCAGTTGAAAAAAAATGAGCATTAAAAGGTTCTATAAAATGATTTTTTAGAATAATGAGATGTATGCCTTGGTGAAAATGATGATATGATCCAGTAGATAAACAATCTAAAGAGAAGAAGTAAAAAAGATTTTACTTTTTCTTTTTTTTATATATAATCTCGCTA